>SKMT01000089.1 GCA_007120915.1 Myxococcales bacterium
AGTCGTCGGATTTGTTCCGGAGGTGAAATGATGTTGGCTCGGTGGTCGGTGGTTGCAATCTGTGCAGTGTCGTTGGTGTCACTTCTGTTGTGGTCGGGTTGCCGCACGGTGAGCCTGGAGGGAGAGGCGGTGGATCGGGTCGAGGCACGGCTGGTGTCGGGCCAGGATACGCTGTGCCCGCGTGAGCAGGACCAGATGGGGGTGTGGGTGTATATGATGGACGGGGAGGTCGAGAAGACCCAGGGGGCAGCCGACGGGCGGGTCGACTGGGACAGCATCGACGTCGATATGTCGGGGATCTCCGTGGTGACCGACGACACGGTAAAGTTGGATGCGAATCCCTTCGCTACCCTGGAGGAGCCGGCGGTGATCCGGGTTGCCTCAAAGTATCACGAGGGCATCGATCACGAGCTGGTGATCCCGGCGCATCACGGCTGTGAGTTCCGGGCAGACTTCAGTGGGGAGGATGGGAGAAATGGCCGTGCCGGCAACCGCGGTCAAAACGGCAGCGACGGTGCATCTCGTAGCGATGGACGTGGAGGATCGGGCCAGAGTGGGCGGTCGGGCCAGCATGGGGAAGATGGCCGCGACGGCCGCGATGCCGAAGACGTAGAGGTGTTCGTGGATCTGTATGAACACGAAGACCAGCGGTTTCTGGAAGTGGAGGTCAACGGGTTGGACAGCGGAAACAGCGAGCTGTTTCTCGTCGACCCCTACGAGGGAACGATGACGATTCAGGCCACCGGAGGCCGAGGCGGTCGCGGGGGCGACGGTGGTCGAGGTGGTCGAGGCGGGAACGGAGGAGACGGTTATCCGCCGGGCAATGCCGGCAGCGGTGGGGGCGGAGGCAACGGTGGCAGCGGTGGAAATGGCGGTGACGGAGGAGCGATCTACGTCGAGATCACCACGGATGCCGAGCCCTACGCCGATCTGTTGCGCTACGAAAACGACCGTGGCCCCGCCGGCAGTGCCGGCGATGCCGGGCGCGGCGGTGACGGCGGCACTGCCCCCGACGGTGCTCAGTCCGGCTCAGCGGGGCCCAGCGGCCACGGCGGCTCCCGGGGCCGAAGCGGTCGGGACGGACCGTCTCCCGAGATTTATATCGTCGATCCCTGAGTCACGACGATCGGATCGGGGACCGATACACAACAGCCTGGATCGGGTCGCCGGTGAGGATCTGGTATTTTCCCGCCATCAGCGCATGGGGCGCTGGTTTCTGGCATCCGGCGTTGTGATTGTCTGGGGTGGGCCCTTGTAGAAAAATTCGCGGCGATTATGCTGGCAACGCCGATTGAGTTTTGAGGAAGTGGGCAGAATGTGGTTCCGCTCTCTGCCCGGTAGAAGTCGCAGTCAAAATGGGGGCGGTCGACTCTGTGTAGGGGCCGCTGTTTGTGGCAGCCCTGTGCGCGGAGTGCGGCAGTTGGATCCGACAGAAGCTATCTGAATGCCAACGACTGACTTCGCCCGGGAGACGACGACTCGATGAGAACTCAACAGACGCATACACCACCGATTGAAGAGACTCGCAACTACACCACCCACCACGAGACCACGGATACCAATGGGCGCGACCGGCGGCTGCGCTCGGTGAACCCCGCCAGTTGCAATGTCGTCGGGGAGGTGCAGAAGACCCCGGCGTCGAAGGCGGCGGAAATTCTGGAACGAGCCCGGGAGGTTCAACGCGCCTGGCGGCGCCGGCCCCTTGACCATCGCATCCGTCGGGCACGCACGCTGTTTTACGAGCTTCTTCAGTGGCGCGAAGAGCTCCAGGAGTTGATCGCCGATGAGACCGGAAAAAGCTCCCTGGAAGCGCGCCGGGAGCTGTGGGCAAGCTGGCAGGAAGTGCGCAACATGCTCGACGAGGCAGAGCAGCGCATCGGGGATCGAGATTGGAGCCGTTGGTGGCCGTCGCGCCGGCGTACCAAATCGCTTTGGAAGCCCCGGGGGGTGGTGCTGGTGATCGCCTCCGGGTGGGATCCGGTGCAGACAACGGTCGCTCCCGGGCTGGCAGCAACGATTGCCGGCAATGCGGTGATTGTCGTCGGTGACCACAATGCGCCGCTGAGCAGCCAGTCCACCGTCAATATCGCCTCTGCGACAGGCATCCCCGACCAGTTGTGGACCGGCGTGGCGGGGGATGAAGCGCTGGTGGACAGGCTCGCCGACGGAGCCGACGCGATCGTGTGCTACGGCTCACAGAAGCAGACCCGACGGCTCGCTCAGCGCCAGGCGGGTCGGATGATCCCGGTGGTGGGTCGGTGGAACACCCAGGATGTGATGGTGGTGCTTGCGGATGCGGACATCAAACAGGCGGCGGTGGCGGCGGTGCGAGGCAGTTGCAGCCAAGCGGGACAGACCCGCCGCACGCTGCGGCGCATTTATGTCCAGAACAGCGTCGCCGACCGCTTCGTGGACGCGGTGGTCGAAGAAATTGGAGCACTGCGCCAGGCCGATCGCGGCGACCAGCAAGGCATGGAGGTGGGACCGCTGTCATCATCGGACCAACTGGAGACGATCGAGGAGCTCGTCGATGAAGCATCGCGCAAGGGCGCCCGACTCGTCGCAGGGGGGCGGGCGCGGCCGCGGTGTCGAGGATTCTATTTCGAGCCCACCGTTCTGACCGGTGTCGACGAGTCGATGAGCCTTTGGAAGGAGGGTGCCCCGGGGCCGGTGGTCGCCATCGCCCCCGTGGAGGCACCTGCAGATGCGGTCCAGCGTACCAAAAGCACCAACGGCCATGGCGCCGTCAGCATTTTTACGACCAGCCGGGATGTGGCCCAAAACCTCGCCGGGAGTGTGGATGCGACCACCGTCGGGATCAACGAGGTGGTCCGCCGGATTCCCCCCGGCGCCGAATCGGTGCGCGGGACGGTCCATGGACCGATCGATCCGGTGGGAGCAGATCGGCTCGAAGTGTTGTCACAGCGCATTTTGATGGTCGACCGTGGTGGGGGAACGGTCTCGTCGGTGCTTCGCCCCGATGATCCCCGGCGCATCGAACAGATGCTCGATGCGGCACTGACGATGGTTCATCGTCGCGGATGGCTGCGAGCTGCCGTGGGGTCACTGTTCGAGCGTTGACGCACGTTCTGTACAGTTGTCGAGCCCCCTTGTACACTCAATAGAGGCCCCGGGATCGGGGTCCTGGAGGAAGTCACCTCGGCAGTCGATTCCCGAACAGAGGCAACCGGATGGAGGACAAGATCCAGCGAGCTCGTCAACTGCTCGAACGGATCGGAACCACAGAGGGCGAAGAGCAATACCGCAGCCTGCGAGATCAGCTCTATGGGTTGGGGGCCGACATCGTTCCCCTGCTTCGCGACAACCTCACCGAACAGAACTATCTTCGCCGCATGGCGGCGACGACGAACCTCGGAAGGCTGGGCGACGAAGAGTCGGTACCACAGCTCGTAGAGCTGCTGGATGATCCCCAGGCAGAAGTGCGAGAAATGGCGCTCTTCTCGCTGGGAATACTCGGCGATCCGTCGGTGACCGAGCCGGTGCTAAAGGCGCTGCACGACTATGACGCCGATGTGCGTTACCGGGCGTTGGTCGCCCTGGGAGATCTGAACTACCCGCATCTGGAAGATGTGCTGATCCGGTGCATGGATGACGAGTCCTACGGGGTACGCGAGCAGGCGCTGTCGCAGTTGCACGCCGTGGGGTCTCCCCGATGCCTTCCGGTGGTGCTGAAGGCGTTGCTGGAGCGGGAGGTCGACATGCAGCGCAGCGCCGAAGAGCTGCTCGACCGGCTGGTCCCCCGCCTGACCCGAGATCACTACCGAAAGTTGCCTCGGCAGCTAACGCCTCGAGAGCGGCGGCTGATCTTGAACTATCTGGAGTCGCGAAAACTCCAGGAGGTGTACGGCAAGCTGTGGCAACGTCTGCAGCTAAAAGACCGGTCGAAAGAATCGAAGCGGGGGCTCGACAAGTACGGTCGGCTGTTGACCGAAGAGGACGAACAGCCCTTTCTGGTGCGGGCGTACCGCCGTAAGGAACTGGTGGATACGCTGGTCAATCACTTCACCGACGAGGGCTCGACGCGCAGTATTCTGATGGTCGGCGATGCCGGTGTGGGCAAGACAGCGATCGTCCATGAGATGGTCCACCGGCTCCGAGAGCTGGGTGATGAGGAGCAGGAAGACGAATGGACGGTGTTGGAGACCAACACCTCGGAGTTGATCAGCGGCACCCGCTATCTGGGCGACTGGGAAACGAAGCTCAAAGAGATGACCGAGGCGATTCTCAAGCGCGACAAGGTCATCCTCTACGTCACCAATCCCAACGATCTGCTGGGGGCGGGGGCACATTCGAAGAGCGACGAGAACTTCGCGGATTTCTTCAAGCCCTATCTGCAACGCGGTCAACTTCGGATGATCGCCGAGTGTACTGATGAGGACCTGAAAAGCGGCCTGACCCGCGATCCCGGTTTTCTGCGTCAGTTCCGCCAGGTCAACGTCCAGCCCATGGACGACGCCGACACCCTGGAGGTTCTCCAGCAGCGGCTTGCGGACATCGAGGTCGACGAGGAACGCGTCGTCCACGCCGCGCCGGGTTGTCTGGAGCAGATCATCGACTTTGCTGCCAGCTTCTACACCCGAAGCGAGGCTCCGGGACGAGCCTGTGATCTGATGGATGCATTGGTCGATTACACCCGACGCAATGAGGACGACGGCGAAGGCCAGTTTGTGCTCAAAGTCGACAATATCCCACCCTGTCTGTCCGAAACCACGGGAATGAGCCTGGATCTGCTCGACGACACGGTACCGCTGGATCTGGAGCAGACGCGCAACTGGTTTACCGAACGGCTTATCGACCAGGATCACGCCGTCGATGCGATCTGCGACCGGCTCGCGCTGGTCAAAACCGGGATGGGCGACCCTCAGCAGCCACTGGGGGTGTATTTTCTCGTCGGGCCCACGGGGGTGGGAAAGACGTACTTTTCGAAGCTTGTGGCACAGCGGCTGTTTGGGGACGAAGACCGAATGGTGCGCTTTGATCTAAGCGAGTATCAGGGCCGCTATGCCATCGAGAAATTGATCGGCTCACCTCACGACAAGGATCGAGAAGGCCTGCTGACCGAAGAGATCCGCAACCAGCCGTTTACGGTGCTTCTGCTCGACGAGTTCGAAAAGGCCGATCCTCAGATCTTCAGCCTCTTTCTGCAGGTGCTCGATGAGGGACGGCTGACCGATGCCCGCGGCAGAACCACTGATTTTCGCCAGACACTGATCTTTTTGACCAGCAACCTGGGGGCGTCCAACACCAGCATTCGTCCGCTGGGATTCGGCGCCGGAAGCGAGGAGATGGCAGGGCATATCCGCAAGAAACTCGACGAGTTTTTTGCCCCCGAGTTTCTCAATCGACTCGACGACGTGCTGGTGTTCAATCCCCTGTCGGAGTCGGCGATGTCGAAGCTGGTGGACATCGAGCTTCTGCGAGCGTTTTCGCGCCGGGGCTTCCAGCGTCGAAAACTGGACGTGCGGGTCGGCGATGATGTGCGAGCCTGGCTGGCCCAACATGGATTCAGCGAGCGATTCGGAGCCAGAAAGCTGAAGCGAACCATCGAGCAGACAGTGCTCACTGCCATTAGCCGCCAGATGTTACAACAGCCGGGAGTTCACGAGGACAAGCTGGTGGTAATCAGTATGGATGGAGACGAAATGGACGTCGAAATCCAAGAGCGATCCGATGCCGACGGCGATCCCGCACCGAGTCTGCCGCGTCAACCCCGCAGCCCCAGCCGGCTGGAGTCGAAATAAGGCGGGTGGTGGGTTGTGGGTGGTGGTATTCGGGGGAGGTCCGTTCGCCGGATTGTAGCCCCGACCGACCGGAGGGCGCAGCCCGCAGGGAGTTCGGGGTCTGAGGTGGGATGCCCCGGGATGGTCGTTAGTGGTTATTGGTTATTGGTTGGTGGTGGAGGCCGTGGCGGCCCGGACCGCCGGCTGTCGGCGGGGCCGGTGGGGACCTCCCCCTTGACCGAATGAGCATTCAATACAAGGATGGGCGCGTTCGTGATTGAAAATAATCTGGGGACAAAAGGAGCCCTCATAATGAAGTACGCGATTAGAAAGTGGTCTGTGTTGTTGTTTGCTGCTGCGATGGTGGCGGCCGTCTCCGTCGGCTGTGGCGGGGAAGATGGCCTGGACGGTGCCGATGGCGCTGATGGTGCCGATGGTGCCGACGGTGAAGATGGTCGCACCACGCTGGTGGAGACCGAGGAGATTCCTCCCGGTGATACCTGTGAGTACGGCGGGGTGATGATCCACACCGGCATCGATGAAGATGGTGACGGTGAGCTGTCGGAAGACGAGATTGTGCACTCCGAACCGCTGTGTGCGCCCTCGCCGGCCGACGGTGACGGTGTGGTCTGCGAAGAAGCCTTTGAAGTTACCGGTATCAGCGGGGCGGACCAGAGCTATTATGAAGGCGTCGAAAGCGATCCGCTTCAGTTGGACGCGAACGCCGATGAGGA
>SKMT01000188.1 GCA_007120915.1 Myxococcales bacterium
CACCAAGCCGCTCGTCTTCAATCCCGCCGATTGCACGGCGAGCTTCGTCGCGATCGCCCTTCATCAGCGTCGCCCGCACCAGCTCGAACTTCGCACGATCTGCTACATCTGCTCGCCCCGTCAGTCTCTCCAGCGTCGCTACGCCGGCTTCCAGTTCACCGGCATCTACCAGTGTGCGCCCCCGCACCAAAAGCGCTTCGTCTGACGACTCCGACCGCTGCTGCGGCTTCGCAAAATGGGTCGGTGATACTTCCTCAAACTCCCCCTCCGATACATCGTCGTGGATCACGAACTTCAGCCCCAGATCGGCCCGGCCGAGATCGGCCAGAAGCCGTGGCGCTGCCTGTTGGAGCTGCCGAACCAGCTCCGGGCTGATCTCCGGATCCTCGGCGGCCTGCTCGAACCACTCCGCCACAATCTGCACCTCTGCTCGCCCCGCCGCCATCTTCGCACAACCGACGCTCAACGCCGGAAGACCGCTCCCCTCATCGGGGTCTTTGCATTGCTCCCATTGGCGCGACCAGTCCTGTGCCGCCAGTGCATCGACGACACCGGCGCCCGTGGCCCACTGCCGCAAAAACCTGTCCTCCCCTCTGATTTCACCTTCTTGTCGGGTCGTCTCAAACGGGTCGAACCACTCCAGATCGGCGTAGAGGTGGTCCGGCGCCAGCTCTGCGAGCCTGTTTTTGTGACGAGTCCAACGATCGGCGTCGAATCGTGCCGCCTCCACCCGCATCGCCCCCTGATGGGCGGGGATAAACTTCTCGAACTGATTCTGAACCCGTTGATACCCCTGAGCGGCGCACTCCCACTGCCGGCGTACTTCACAGACTCGGGGCTTGACCACGAATCCCGCCAGTGTGTCCGCATATTCGCGTTCCAACTGGTGGATGTAGCGCATCGCCTCTTCCCAGTTTTCATCACGGGCCTCTTCCAGCGCCGCCGCCCCCAGCCCCCAGCTTGTCTGAAGCTCGTCGAGCCCCTCCGGACGCTGCGGCGACTCTCCGCTGTCCAACCCTACCAGCGCATCGGTGAACCACCGCCGCTCCAGCAGTCTGGCGTCTACACCGAGTGGGCGTTCTGCCTCCTGAAGCCTTCGGTCCACCGGCGCGGTATCCAGCGGATCGAGCTGCACCAGCGCCTCGTCCACCGCAATAAGCTGTTGAGCTTCTCTCGCATGTTGCCAGATCACCAGCGCCACCGACGCTCCAACCACCACCGCCAGCGCCCCGAGTCCCAGCACCAGCAGACGCCGCCTCCTGTCGCCCTTCTGTCCGGATTCCCTCTTGTTGGATGACCGTGGCCCCGAATCGCTCTCTGTTCGCTGGTGCTGCTGAACCGACACCGGTTGTTCCGATTCCGGTGATGATCCCGCCCCCCGGCGTTGTTCCGGCTCTTCGCCACCGCCGGGACCACCGGACTCGATGTTCGGCGGCGTCGCCCCTTCCACAGTGAGGCCCTCCGCCGAGTCTTGCCCCTCACTGTCGTCTTCCAACTCTGGCGCAGCCGCAGACGCAATCTCAACGCCTCGCTCCCCGGCGGCAGTCTCCACCGCTTCGGCCATCTGCGGTTTGTCGAGCTGGCGCAGCTCGTCGATCACCAGCCGCAGCATCACCCCTTGCTGGGGATGAAACTCCAACGCCCGCAGTAGTTCCGCTTCCAGCCCCGGCTGGCCAATATGTCGGGTGTAGATGAAGAGCAGCAGGTCCAGGCCGTCTTCGTGTTCCGGCTCACCCCGAAGACCCCGCACCAGGATCATCAATCCCCTGGCCGGGTCGTCGCGCTCCAGAGCATTCTGAGCGCGTCGGCAAAAGTCCATAACTCTTCACGGGTAGTGCTTCGCTCACAGGGCGTGGAACTGAGTCTCAGCGCGAAATTTGCACTTCCCCGGGCCAGTAAATACCGATGCCCGTGGTGAACATCATCGTATTGCCCAACTGAGGGGGATCGGAGTCACCGCCGCTGACCTCCTGGGCACGTGGCATCAGATAGTTGCGCGCCTGGAAGTTCAGCGACACCGAATCTCCCAGGAAAAACCGCAGCCCGGCCCCGAACATCGCCCCCGGTCTCACTCCCTCCTGCTCCGGGTCGACACTTCCGTTCTCGCTGGCCGCTTCGCCCACCTCGTTGACCATGGCGAAACCACCGAACAGATGAAAATCGTAATGGGTGGTCACTGCATTCATCATCGTAAATTTCCCGAACGCCGGCACATACACCAGCCCTCCGTCCAACGACCAGCCCACCCGGGAGTACGACACGTCGTCGACTCCGTTGGCATCCATCTGGCGACGCAGGCTGGTGTCCATCTGCAACGCACCGAAGCTAAACCCGCCCATCACCCCGAAGATGTTGTTCAGATAATAGCTCACGCCGAGCCCGGGCATCACATTGCGCATAAACGCATCATTGACCGTAAACGTGCCCTGCGGCGCGATTTCAAATCGACCGGACCGATGCAGCAGTTGGCGCCGTACCGTCGGGCCCTCCTGCATCGCCGTGATCTCTTCGCCTTCAATTTCGACTTCCGTCGCCCCCACCTGCTGGACTCCTTCCCCGTTGCCGTCGACCACCATTACCCCGGCAGCCACCGCCAACGCCATCACCAGTTGGGTTCCGATCTTCATCCAGTTGCTCATCTTCTATATCCTCGCGCGATCTGCATATCGGTGACCACCAAGCCTGAACCTGTCGGCGGTTTACACCACACGAACCGACCTTACAGCGTCTCCGCTTCCTCGTATTCAAACGCCTGGGGAAACAAGAATGTCACCCCGGCCCCAAACGTCACCGAGTGCGACAGAACATCTCCGCTCTCGATGGTCCCCGGGTAGATGACGTTTCGCACTTCCGCGTCCACTCCCATCCACTCGTTGAAGAAAAACTGTCCTCGCAACGCCACCATCCCCGCCGGCGCACCGGCGCTGTCTGCGCGGCCCAGCGACGACGAATCAAACCACCCACCGCCGGCAGCAATCGACATGTTGTAGAAAATGATGCCCCGGTTAAACAGCGAGAACTTTCCGAACAGCGGGGCAAATCCCAGCTCCGCACCGGCTCCCCAGTTCAGATAGGCCGCATCCACGCTCATGCCCGTCTCCCCGGTGACGTCGCGATACGTCTGAGACTCACCGCCCAACAACGACATGTCGTGGTACTGAAACAGCGCCCCCGCATACAGCCGCTCTGTGAAGTGCATGCTGGCACGCCCTCCCAGTTTTACTCCCCGGTACAGCGGGTCGTTGATCGTCACACCCAACTGGGGCGTCACGTTAATCCGACCCTGCTGGAGCACCGGCTTCGGCTGCACCACGTGAATCGTATCCCCGTAGTCTTCCGGGTCTTCCTGGGCGTCGGCCTCAGCACCGAATACTATCGTCGATGCCGCCACCAACAGGGCGGCACACAAATGAAGAAGCGGATGCGTCTTTCCCATATCTCTTCCACCAATCGGGGGTTCCACGGGGCAATACCGACCTGTCATACCCGAGTCGGGGCGTAACGGACGGTGACTCGAATGGCTTTTCGTCTACTTCGTCAGCGTCGACCCATGGTATAACACAGCCCGTTTTCAGGCGGCAAGCCGCCCCCCGTTGCAATGTGTTATTCGGTCTCACATGAATAGCGCTTCCACGAACTCTTCGGCGTCGAAGGGCCGAAGATCACGAAGCCCCTCACCGATGCCGATGTAATGCACCGGTACGTCCAGCTCGTCGCAGATCCCGAGAATCACTCCTCCCTTCGCCGTGCCGTCGAGCTTCGTGAGCACCACCCCCGAGATATCCAGCGCCTCGTCGAACATCTTCGCCTGGGCGATGGCGTTCTGGCCGGTGTTCGCGTCCAACACCAGCATCGTTTCGTGGGGGGCTCCCTCCAGCGCCTTGCCGGCGACGCGTTCCATCTTGCTGAGTTCATCCAGCAAATTGGTGTCCGTATGCAGCCGCCCGGCGGTGTCGCAGATGATCACTTCTGTCTCTTCTTCGATGCCCCGCTCAATCCCGGCATAGATCACCGACGACGGATCGGCGCCCTCTTCGCCGCTGTGCATCGGAATGTCGGTGCGATCCGCCCAGATCTGAAGCTGATCGACCGCCCCGGCGCGGAAGGTGTCGCCGGCGACGAACATCACCGACTTGTCGCTGCGCTTGAGCTTCGAGCCGATCTTGCCGATCGTCGTCGTCTTGCCCACCCCGTTCACACCGATCACCAGCAGCACAAACGGTCTGTGCGCGTCGTAGTCGATGCCCCCTTCATGATCGCGCAGTATCTCTTCACAGTAGGCACGGATGAACGCCCACACCTCGATGGGATCCTTCTTCTGATCCGCCGACAGGTGCTCTTCGACGGTCTCCAGGATCTTCTGAGCAACTTTCGTGCCGATGTCTGCCGTAAACAGCACCTCTTCGACCTGCTCGACCAGATCCTCATCGAGTTGCTCCCCCTGGAACAGACTACCCAGTCGATCGATGAACCCGGTTCTCGTCTTCTCCAGCCCCTCTTCCAGTGATCGAGGTTCTTCCTCCTGGGCCTCCTCCGGCTCTTCGACCTCTTCCGGCTCTTCGGCCTCCTCCGGTTCTTCGACCTTTTCGGCTTCTTCCGGTTCGTCGGCTTCTTCCGGCTCTTCTTTTTTCTTGCGGAACATCGAGGGCTTCGGAAGTGAACTCTTCTTCTTTCCCTTCTCCCCCGACGGTCTCGGAAGCCCCGACGAGTTCTCGTCGTCCTCCTCTTCCTCGTCCTTCTTCCTCGCCTTCGGCGTCGGCAGAGATATCGACGATTCCTGTGCCAGCCCCGTCGGCTCTTCTGCTTCCTCCGGCTCTTCTGCTTCCTCCGGCTCTTCTGCTTCCTCCGGCTCTTCTGCTTCTTCCGGCTCTTCGGCTTCCTCCGGCTCTTCTGCTTCCTCCGGCTCTTCTGCTTCTTCCGGCTCTTCTTGCTCCTCGTCGGCAAACTCCGCACGAGCTTTCTTGGTCGCCTCGTCGGCCGTCTCTCGCCGCTTCTTGCCGCCCTTCACCCGTGCTCGCTTCGCCTTCTTGATCTCGGCAAGCGACATATCCTCGAAGTCTTTTTCATCCACCGGCTCTTCGACTTCCGGCCGGTCTTCGAGCACATCCGTGGTCGGGATGACACTCTCATCTTTTCGTCGCGGCTCGGCGCGCACCGCCGGATCCGACGGATCGACCTCCTCTTTGCGCCCCCGCAGCATCACCACGATGCCCACAATGACCACTAACAGTATCGCCACCAACACCGCTATCATCGGCGCCGACAACGCACCTTCGGCCTCTGCCAATACGATCGTCGAAATCTGCACGCTCGGTTCCACCATGGTTCGTTCCACTTCAAAATAAATTCTGGCAGGTGCATCACCGCACAGAACACAGGTGATCACCCGACGCAACACATCAGGACGCCCGTTTGTGCAACGCCACACTCCCGACGTCAACTGTCAGTACCAAGAGGGCCTGCACGTGTAGCCAGGACCAGTGTAACCAACAGGGGATTAGGAGATAACGGGGGTTCGGGGATTGTGCTTACGAAACAACGGTTTCACACACCGACATCGAGAACGAACTCGACATCGAGACCGAGACCGAGACCGACATCGAGACCGACATCGAGACCGGCCTCAATACCGGCCTCAAGACGCCATGCGGTCGTCCACGTCCGACAGTTCCACGGAAACGAGTTTGGAGACGCCGGCTTCTTCCATGGTCACCCCGTACAGCAGGTCGGGCATCTCCATGGTGCGCCGGTTGTGCGTAATCACGATCATCTGGCTTCGCTCGCTCAGCTCTTTGATCATCTCCGCGAATCGCCCCACGTTCGCGTCATCCAACGGCGCGTCCACCTCGTCGAGGATCGCAAAGGGCGACGGCTTCAGCATAAAGATGGCAAAGATCAGGCTCACCGCCGTCAGCGCTTTTTCCCCGCCCGACAGCAGTGTGACATTCTGCAGCTTCTTGCCCGGGGGCTGAACCTCGATGTCCACCCCCGTCTCCAGGATGTTGTCCGGCTCCGTTAGAAGCAGTCGGGCGTGCCCGCCGCGAAACAGCCGGGGAAACACCTCCTGGAACTTCTCGTTGACCGCCTCGAAGGTGCTGCGAAATCGCTTGCGGCTCTCCCGATCCATCCGCTCGATAGCGGCGCGCAGATCGGCGACCGACTCCTCCAGGTCCGCCTGCTGTTCAAAGTGGAACTCATGGCGCTCTTTTGCCTCTTCGAACTCCTGAATCGCCAGCGGGTTGACCTCTCCGAGCCGCCGCAGCTTGCGTTTTAGCGCCTTCGCGCGCTTCTTGCGTTCCTCCGGCTTGATCTCGACTTTCGCGCTGCGCCGCCGCGCCTCCGCCAGGTCGATCTCGAAGCGTTCGCCCAACTGCTCGGTGGCGTGCTCCACCTCCAGCTTCGCCTCGTGCAGCTTCATCTGTAGCTTCTGGACCTTCTCTTTGGCCTCTTC
>SKMT01000106.1 GCA_007120915.1 Myxococcales bacterium
CGTTCTCGATGTGATCCTCGGCCACATCGACACGGGCAAACGCAACCCGGGACACCTCAAGATGTTCGCCCAACCGCCGGGCCACAACCTCCATGATCTCGTCGGGACGGGACAGCCGCGCAAACTCCTCGTTGAGTTCGTCGAGCAACTCGACGTTTTGCTCACGATGCTTCCGGGCAGTGATATCGTTGAACAACACAGCCACACGCCGCTGCGAAAGCGGAGGAATCGGCACCGCATTCACTTCGTACCAGCGACGATTGTAGGCGGCGTACTTCTCCAGATGCATCGGTTCACCGCTGCGAATAACGTCGCGATGCAACGCATACCAGGAGTCGTCGTCATCATCGGCGAGCTGTCGCCCTCTCTTACCCACCGGGTCCGACAGACCGGACTGTTCCTCGAACCTCTCGTTGACAACCAGCCAGCGAATGTCCCCCGATCCATCTTCATCGTCCAACACCTCCAGCACCCCGATGCCCTGTTCGACCGACTCGAACAGCGTTCGATACAGTTCCTCCGATTGTCTCAGCGCAGCCGCCGCCTCTCGCAGCTCCGTGACATCCCGGGTGATCCCCGCCACCGCTTCCACCCGCCCGTCGTCGCCGAACACTGGCGTGAAGATATACTCCAGACGCCGGGGTGTTCCGTCCGGATCCTGTGCGTCATCCTCATCACGTACCGCTTCCCCGCTGTTGATAACTTCCTGGATCTGGCGCTGATATCGCCGTGCAGCTTCCGGAGGATAGCCCAGTTCTTGAAAATTGCTGCCCATCACCTCCCCCGGCGATTTGCCCAGAGTTTCTTGCAGCGCATCCAACAACGCCTCGTTGGCATACAGATAGCGGCCCTGCCGATCGAACACGTACACAAAGTCTTCTGTCGACGACAGCACCGCCTCCAGGCTGCGAAGCTGCGTCTCAGCGCCGCCACCATCGAACCGGTCGTCCCCACCCCCGTCAACCTTCGTGCTGTCGTCTCGACCTGTCATGAACACTGCCCACCGATGGTTCGTCGAGCCTGCTACCCGCGACGTCGGCACCGACCGAAACCTAAAGAGCCCGAACTGGCTATCTGCGTTCCCCTTGTGAACGGACGGTCCGATCGCCCCATTCCCCCTTTATGTCGAACCACTTACGGGTAGAACGCCTCGGCGCCGGGCCCGATGGGTACTCCGAGCCACAGCCAGATGATCAGCATCACCGTCCAGGCAATTCCCAGCGCCACCGAGTACGGCAGCATCAGCGTCAGCAAGGTGCCGATCTGGATGTCTTTGACGTACTTTCGGGCGAAGACGATGATAATTGGCAGATAACTCATCAGCGGGGTGATAATGTTCGTCACCGAATCAGCGACACGATAGCCCGCCTGCACAAGCTCCGGGCTCAGCCCCATGCCCATCAGCATCGGCACGAACGCCGGGGCCATCACTGCCCATTTCGCGCTGGCACTGCCGATGATCAGGTTGATGATCCCGCTGACGATGATGAAGGCGATCAGCAGTACGATGGGCATCGAATCTGCCCCAACCGCCGTGAGCACCTGCACTCCCACCTCTGCGACGGCGATGTCCAGGTTCGACCAGTCGAAATAGGCGATAAACTGTCCCGCCGGGAACGCCAGCACCACATACGCCCCCATCGTCGCCATCGTCTCGTTGGCCATCTCCACCACATCACCATCCCCGGTGATCGAACCCTGCAGTATTCCGTAGACAAGCCCCGGTAAAAAGAACAGCAGCGTCAACAGCACGTCAAACCGACTGAAATAGGGCTGCAGGTCGTCGAGCCAACTGCTCTCCACCCCCAGAAGCGTCAGATCCCGAAGCGGCGACAGCGGCCAGATGCCCAGAAAGGCGATAAACCCGGTGACCAGCCCCGCCACTCCCAGCGCGCACCATACGTTGCGACGCTCGTCTTTCGACGGCATCTCCGGCTCCTCGATCGGTTCGCTTGCCTGGGACGAATCCCACTCTCCCAGCATCGGCTCCACGATCCGGTGGGTCACAATCGTGCACACCGCCGTGACCAGAAACGTCGACACCACCAGAAAATAGTAGTTCGCCGTGACCATCACCTCGTACTGCGGGTCCCGGATGCTCGCCGCCTCGTTCGTCAGCTCCGCGAGCATCGGATCGAGACCGGTCAACGACAGGTTGGCGCTGAATCCGGCGGACACACCGGCGAACGCCGCCGCAATCCCCGCCATCGGGTGTCTACCCAGACCGGCAAACAACAACCCTCCCAGCGGAATCATCACCACATAGCCGGCATCGGCGGCAATCGAGCTCATCACACAGGCGAACACCAGCGTCGCCGTAATCCAGTTGTCCGGCACCGACATCACCATCATCTTCAGCCCGGTGGCGATCAGCCCCGTACGCTCGGCAATCCCGATCCCCAGCATCACCATCAGCACTGGCCCCAGCGGCGCGAACGTCACGAAGTTGTCCACCGCACTCAGGTACATCCACTGGATGCCCTCATGGGTCAGCAGACTCTGCACCTGGACCGACTGCTTGACGTAGTCGCCGTCTTCGGTGGGCATCATCACGTCGTCGACCACGAACCCGGCAAAAATCGCCGAGGCCACGATCACCGCCCCTGCAATCATGAAAAACAGCGTCGTCGGTTCCGGTAACTTGTTCCCTACCGCCGCAATTTTGTGCAGCAGGCGGATAACCAACTTGTCTTCACCGCTGTCGAGCGTCGACTGCGCCATCGTCTTCTCACTTCCCAGGGGCCAGATGAATGTCCCAACCGACCTACCTGATAAGCCACAACCGCCACCCGACGCAAAGGAAAACCCTGCCCCCTGCACTCAGAACCCCACGACCTCACGACGCAAGACCCAAGACCCAAGACTCACGACCCCACGACGCAAGACCCAAGACTCACGACTCACGACTCAAGACTCACGACTCAAGACTCACGACCCTACTCCCCCAACGCCTGCAACCCCTCCGGGGCCTCTTCGGCGAGCAACTGACGCAACTTTTCGGAGACCGGCTCGACGACATCGTCCTGAAACTCCTGTTGATACGCCTCGGCGAGCGGCTCTCCGCTGCCGGCGTCGACAGTCAGCGGGTCCATGTGCTGGCCGTCGCGCAGCATCTCATAGTGCAGATGCGGCGCCGTGGACGCTCCCGTGTTGCCGGAGCGAGCCACGATGTCGCCCTGCGACACCCGCGCTCCGGGGGTGACTCCGGCCTCGAATCGCGACAGGTGGGCAAAACGGGTCTGATAGCCTCCCCGGTGATTGATCTTGAGCAATTTTCCGTATCCGCCGCTCCACCCGGCGAACACCACCTCACCGTCGGCCGTCGCCTGCACCGGTGTTCCCTCCGGCGCGCCGTAATCGACCCCGTGGTGCATCCGCTCATCCCCCGAGATCGGATGCTGGCGACGACCGAACCCGCTGGTCACACGCGTCACCTCCAGCGGTGAGCGCAAAAACTGACGCTGCAGGCTCTCGCCATCCTCGTCGAAATACCCGGCCTCCTCGTCATCATCGTCCGGATCAAAATAGTAGGCCTCGAACACCCCTCGATCTCCGATGTACAGCGCTCCCACCACGCGACCGTACCGCAAGAATTCCCCGTCCAGATACTTCTCTTCGATGATCATCGCGTAGATGTCGCCGTCGCGGGTCTCCGTGTTGAAGTCGACGGTGTATTCGAAGACCTTCATGAACCGGTGAGCCAGCAGATCGCTTTCTCCGCGCCCGGCGATGGACAGCCAGAAACTGCCGTCCACTTCCCCGGCGATGCCTCGGGTCCCAGTATCCAGCTCGATCTCTTTCTGTCCCGCCTGGTATTCTCCTTCTTCTTCGTCGTACTCGGCCACCCAGATTCGCTCCGGAGACCGCTCAAAGCGAAGCCGTTCCACCCGCCCCTCAGCACCGACCCCGGCGTGCCAGATGTCGCCGGCGCGGCTTCGATGAAAGTCAATTTCGTCTTCGCTCTCCGTGAGCACGCGAAACACCGCTCCATCGGGAATCCCGCGGCCCACCAGCGCTTCATACACAGACTGACCGGGCTCGATCGTCCCCCTCAGTTCGATTTCTTCTCCGGGCTCCCAGTCGGCGTTTTTCGCCTCGTATTGCCGCCGTTCTCTCTCCCGAATCCGCTCGGCTTTGCGCTCCAACTGCTCATAAGCCGCCCCATACCCCGAAGCCACCGACGCAGCCGCCTCACCCAGGGCAATCTGCTCCGGCAGCGGCTTCTCTTCGTCTTCGCCGCCACACACTGCGAACACCACCACCAGCGCCGCCAGAAGCGTCGCCACCATGGCCACGCGAATCCCCAGCCGTTGCACGATCCCCTCGTCGCGACGCCGCTGCGACAGATCTGTATCCAACCAGTGATTCACCATCCGTTCCTCACCCAGGTCACCACGCCCGACCGCCCACGCCGCCACAACTGCTGTCCGGCGACACAACCGACATTCCGAGCCTCCGGACAATGTGATCGGTCCCCGCTCGATCCGTCAAGGCACAACCGGTGCGACCGCGTGGTCGTCAACTCCCCGCGCCTCCGTCCCACCACCCAACACCGAACACCCACCACCGAACACCCACCACCTGCCTTATTGATACTCCGGATCGAACAGCATCGCCGAAAACGGCGGCGGCTCACTTCCCTCGACCACCAAATACTTCGAAAAATCCTCCACCCCCTCCTCGCGCAGCACGTCTTCGTCGTAGAAGGCGTTGCCCGTACATTCGGAGGGGTTCCGCTTCAGAATTGCTTCCACCGTGTCACAAAGAATCTCCGGGGTGCGCCAGTCCTCTTCGGTGCCCATGCCGAAGTGCCGCGTCGCCTGGCTTTCGATCGCCGTGATCGGCCAGAAGGCGTTAACTCCGATGTTGTGCTCGGCGACCTCATCGGCGAGCGACTTGGCGATGAACGTCATGCCCAGCTTCGAGAGCGCATAGGCCGTTTTCCCCGGGGCTTTGTCGATCTTAAACGGCGGAGAGGCCATCAGGATGTGACCCCACCCGGCGTCGATCATGTGCGGCAATGCATAGTGCGCACAGGCGTAGGCTGCCCGGGCGTTCACACCCATCATCAAATCGAAGCGCTTCGGCGGCATATCGGCGACCCCCTGAAGCTGAATCGCCCCGGCGTTGTTGATCAGAATGTCCAGGCTGCCGAACTGCTCGACCGTCTCGTCGACGACCTGTTGGATGTTTTCATCGAACCGCACGTCCAGTTTCCGGGCCATCCCCTCCCCACCCAACGCCTCGATCTCTTCGACGGTCTTGTGGATGGTGCCGGGCAGCTTCGGGTGCGGCTCGTCGGTCTTTCCGGTGACCACCACCTTCACCCCCAGCCCGGCCAGCCGCAGGGCAATCTCTTTGCCGATCCCACGGCTGGAACCGGTGACGATTGCGACTTTTCCTTCCAGTGAACTCATGGCAGCTCCCATCGTTGAATTTGCGTCATTGGCACTACATCTTACCCGCACGGGTCCTACCGCAGCCCCGTCAACTGACGCAACCACCGCCGCGGCTGGCTCCCCAGGTCTTGAAGCCGCATTCTGCCCCGCTCCATACGATGACCACCGGCCCACTTGCCCAGACGCTCTACCCCGTAGGCACCATCATCGACCCGCGCCTGAACCACGACGGGCCCCGGTGAATCTGGAGGCTCGTCAACACCGTTGATTCCATCGCCCGGGGCCCACAGCAACGCCACACCCGCCCGCCTCGCCTCCTCCAGAACCATCCCGTCGACCGCTCGATCCAACCGGTCCGGCTTCGGCATCCAGATCGGCGGGTGTCCATCCGCCGGGCGCTGTTGTTGAAAACGTCGACGCACCTGCTGTGGTGTCATCTCGATCAGTGTCTGATCGGCTCCCGCCGCCGCGACCATCCCATGGCCCAGCACCGCCTGCTGACCGCGCCGCCCCAGCGTCGAAAGCCCATTGCCCAACAGCCCGAACACTCCGGTGTATCCTCGCACCGACAGCGCCTGCCCCACCGCCACTACCGCCTCAGCGCTTCGCGCTCGAAGCCCGAACACCACCGCCGGCGCCTCCATCCCCCACAGCCCCTGAACCCGTCCCGTCAACAGCGACGCCACCCCCACCGCCCCCAGCCCCCGCTGCGCACACTCATCGGCCACCCGGGCGGCCCGCCCGGCAAGTTCACGCACAGACCCCCACTGGGCTTCTCGATACTCGATGGCGACAAGCTGTGACATCGGCAAAAATCCCGGTTCGGTTCCACGGCAGCGCAACAACCTAACCAAACCACATCCCACCGCCAACCAGCACAGGCCGATCTCGTTCTCGGGCTCGGGCTCGGGCTCGTTCTCGGGCTCGGGCTCGATGTCGAGATTCGAGGTCGAGATTCGAGGTCGAGATTCGAGGTCGAGATTCGAGGTCGAGATTCGAGGTCGAGATTCGAGGTCGAGATTCGAGGTCGAGATTCGAGGTC
>SKMT01000483.1 GCA_007120915.1 Myxococcales bacterium
ATCGACGGCCCCGATGGCTTCTCCTCGAGCGTCTCCGGCGAACAGACCCTGGACCTGGCCGCCGGCGACTACACGGTGACCTTCCACGACGTCGACACCGACTCCTGGACCACCTACGAGGCAGACCCCGAAACGGTGACCCTGGAAGTCGACAGCGATGACACCGCCACCGCCTCCACCGACTACGAGCGCGTCGACGGCGAACTTCAGTTGACCGCCGACGGACTTCCCGACGGTGAACAACTGGAAGCCACCGTCGAATCACCGGACGGCTCCACCGAAGACTATACCGGTGACCAGACGCTCGAAGAGCTCACCCCCGGCGCGTACACGGTGACCTTCCACGACGTCGACACTGACGAGTACACCACCTATGAGCCGGACCCCGAGGTCGTGGACATCGACGTCAACAGCGGGGAGATGCCCACCGCCTCCACCGACTACGAGCGCGTCGACGGCGGATTGTCGATCAGCGCCACCGGGCTTCCCGGAAATCTGCAACTGGAAGTCACCGTCACCGGCCCCGACGGCTACGATGAAGACTTCACCGGCGGCCAGACCATCGACGGGCTCACTCCCGGCGAATACACCGTCGCCTACGAAGACGTCGACGACGGGACCACCACCTGGGAGCCCGACCCTCAAACGGTGGATGTGGACATCGAAAGTGGCGAAGCCGCCAGCGCATCCGCCCACTACGACTCGATCGACGGCACCCTCGACATCTCTGCCGATGGCGTCCCCTCCGGCGAAGAGCTGGAGGCGGTCGTCGACGGGCCCGACAGCTACTCGACCATCGTCACCGGAGATACCACACTCGACGGGCTCGACACCGGCGAATACACCGTCGACTTCCAGGACATCGACGATGGCCCGGCAACCTATTCGCCCAACCCTGGCGAGGTGGTCGACGATGTCGAAAGTGGTGAGACCACCTATGCCTCTACGACCTACGAGCTGGTGCACGGCTCGCTGGAGTTGACCGCCGACGGGCTCGACGGCAACGACCTTCAGGCCACCGTCGACGGTCCCGACGACTACTCCGAATCGTTTACCGGCGCCCAGACCATCGACGACCTGGTCCCCGGTGACTACACGGTGACCTTCGAGTCTGTCGAAGACGGCGGTACCACCTACACCGCCGATCCCACCCAGGTCGACGTGGAGGTCGAAAGCGATGAAACCGCCACCGCCTCCACCGACTACGAGCTGGTAGAAGGTGGACTGGAGGTCAGCGTCGACTTCCCGGACACCATCCAGCAGTTCACCCTTCAGGTGCGCGATGACAATGACGACCTCGTCGCCTCCGACGACGTCACCGACGGCGACGTGGTGGTCTTCGACGACCTGGAGACCGTCGAACATACTGTCACTGCCAGCGGCGACATCTACGACCAGTGGGACAACGAGTATCTGCATCTCGACGGTTTCGACGAACCTCACCAGGTCAACTCCGGCGAGATCACGGAAGTGAGTGTCTCCGGGACCAAGCCCACGCTGGTGCAAACCGAAGCCGACGACGGCGACGACTCGCTGCGCGAGGTCGTCGACCGGGTCAACCCCGAGAGTGTGGTCACCTTCGATGACGGCGTCGAAACCATCACCCTGGACACCCAGATCGAGATACAGGATTCGCTTCTGATCGCCGGGGAGGACCGCTCGCCGACCATCCAGTCTTCCGGAAGTGACCGACTGTTGTACTTCCACGAAGACGCCGACGACATCGTCGAACCGACGCTGCAGTCGCTCACGCTCGCCGACGGCCACTCCGACTCCAACGGCGGGGCGATTGAGAACTCATCGGCACTGTCGCTGTCAGACGTCAAACTCGAAAACAACCACGCCGACAGCAACGGTGGTGCCATCTACGCCGACGGGGAATTGACCCTGACCGGTGTCGACTTCATCGACAACTTCAGCGACGGCCTCGAGGGCGGCGCGCTGGTCGTGGGCGAAGACCTCTTTGCCGAAGACGTGCAGTTCATCGACAACGAAGCCTCAAGCTGGGGTGGCGCCGTCAGCCTCCAGTTCGGAGCTGACGCTGAGATCTATGACGCCGTATTCGACGGCAACTCCGCCGGTTCCTTCGGAGGAGCGTTCCGCTCCGCGCCCTCCGCCGGGGATCTGCACATCGAACGGGCACTGTTCGTGGACAACTACTCCGGCACCACCGGCGGCGCCATCCGGGCTGCCGGCGAGGACGTCACCATCATCAACACCACCTTCTACGGCAATGAAGCCGACAACGAAGGTGGCGCAATGCGGGTGCAATACAGCGACGTCGATGTCGAACTGACCCATGTGACAATGGTCGACAACACCGCCGATGAAGGCCCGGCGATCCACTGGGACGGTGGAATCGACGCCTCGGTGTCCATCGCCGGCACCCTGGTCGCCGACAACGGTGACGACCAGAGTGAATTCGTCGTCAGCCAATCGGACGACGAAGAACAGATCACCTCCTCCTGGGACAACGTCGTCACCAGTGTCGACGACGATTACTTCTCGTCGTCCACCTTCGACGAGACCGGAACTGTGGACGACCCCATCGACGCTCACATCAACCGCTTCGGCCACAACGCCGGACGCATTAAGACCGTTTCGGTCACGGACGACAGCCCGGCCCATGAGTTGGTGCTCGGCGACGTGTGCGTCGACGACGACCAGCGCGGCTACGACCGGCCCAGCGGCAACTGCACCGCCGGCGCCTGGGAGATGGACCCGAACCTGGAGGACTTCGACAACCTCGACCTTGCCAACCAGTACACCGACGGTGATTTCACCGGCAACGACGGCATCGAGTGGTACTACGAAGACGCCAAGAATGCCTCCTCCTCCACCGGCGACAACGACATCGACGGCAACGGGCTGATTCTGCGTGGCGACGACGGGCTGTTCGGCGCCGACGACGTCCCGGGCGGCATCGATGAGCTGCAGCTTCAGTACCGCATGGCCTACTCGGAGAACCCCCCCCGGCAATTCGAGGTGTTGATCAACGGCGACATCGTCGAGACCAGCCCCGAGTTCGGCACCTCCTCCGAGGAGGAAGACATCATCTACACCATGGAGATCGACAACATCGATGTGGACGGCGACTTCGACATCGAGGTGCGCCATCTTGTCTCGGCGACCAACGCTCAGGTGACCTTCGACAACATCCGCTGGGAGTGATGAACCTCTGTGTTCATCGCCCGGCTTGCTGGCGGCTGGACCGCCCTCTACGATGACGGCACCTGATCGCGATCGCTCCCAGTTGCCCCGGGCCACGAGTTATGCTTCGGACCTGCCAGCCGCTTCTCGCCGTTTTCGCCGTCGTTCTCATTGCCGCCCTCGCCTGTGGGGAGCCTCCCCCGGGTGCCACCGGTGGATCTGACAATGGAGCCAACGACGTCGAGCCCCCCGATCAATCCACCTGCGAGGGGCTGTGCGATCAGATGTACAACGACTGCGAGATGAGCCTGACCCACGACGACGGCTCCACCGCCAGCGAAGCTCAGTGCGTCGACCAGTGTCTCGACGAGATATTCGAGGGACAGGAACAGTGCCTGTTGGACGCCGGTTGCGACGAAGCTCAGTTCAACGACTGTCTGGCCGGCGGCGGCAACAATTCCAACGCCAATTCCAACAACGCCGAAAACTCCAACAACGTCGATCCCCCGGAGTTCGAAAACGACCTGGAGGATGTCTGTGGCGACTGGCCGGCGGAATGGGCGCAGTTCGAAGCGGACGTGCTTCAGTTGACCAACCAGCGCCGCGAAGAGGGCGCCGAGTGCGACGACACCCCGATGGATCCCGTCGAACCGCTGGACAGCAACGACACGCTCCAGTGCGCCGCCCGACTTCACTCCCTGGACATGGTCGAGCGCGACTATTTTGACCACTACACGCCCGAAGGAGACTCCCCCGGCGATCGTGCCGCCGAGTTGGGCTATCCGAACGCCAGCGTCGGCGAGAATATCGCCATGGGCCAGCCCACCCCCGAAGATGTGGTACAGGGATGGATGAACAGCCCCGGGCACTGCCAGAACATCATGAGCGCTCAATACAACGAACTTGGCGTGGGCTACGCGCGCGACGACCAGCAGAGCTCCTTTCCGCTGTGGACCCAGAAGTTCGGCACCCGCTGAGCGCCGCCGGTTGTCCATTCTCCCATTGAACCAACGGCCTCCGGTAGTTATTGGTTGTGTGCACACACGCACTGCACACACTGCCTAGTCTCTACCAGGAGCGAGCCATGACGCTGGAATACATGACCGGTTTCGGAAACCACTTCGAGAGCGAGTCGCTGCCCGATGCCCTCCCGAAGGGACGCAACTCCCCGCAGCGCTGCAACTACGGGCTGTACGCCGAACAACTTTCGGGATCTCCCTTTACCGCTCCGCGCCACACCAATGAGCGATCCTGGCTGTATCGTATCCGCCCCTCGGTCAAACAACTTGGACGCTACGAGCAGGTCGACCGCCCGCTGTGGCGAAGCGCTCCCGCCGAACAGGAAAGCGAGCTTCCCATCGGCCAGCGCCGCTGGGACCCGGTGGACATCCCCGACGAGCCGACCCGTTTCGTCGACGGTGTACGCACCATCACCACCGCCGGCGATTGCACCACCCACAGCGGGATGGCCTCCCATCTTTATCTGGCCAATGAATCCGGCGAGCGGGACTACTTCTTCACCGCCGACGGTGAGCTGATGTTCGTGCCCCAGCAAGGCGACATCCGGCTGGCCACCGAAATGGGCATCCTGCAACTGGAACCCGGTGAAATCGGGGTGATTCCCCGGGGGATGGTCTTCCGGTTTGAGCTGGTCGATGGGCCGGCGCGGGGTTATCTGTGCGAAAACTACGGCTCCAAGTTCACGCTGCCCGACCGCGGGCCCATCGGCGCAAACTGCATGGCCAACGCCCGGGACTTCAAAACGCCGGTGGCCTACTTCGAGGACATCGAAGAAGAGTGCACCATCAACGTCAAATGGTGCGGGCGCCACTACACCACCACCATCGGCCACTCCCCGCTGGATGTGGTCGCCTGGCACGGCAACTACACCCCCTACAAGTACGATCTTCGCGACTACTCGCCCATCGGTGCCATCGAGTTCGACCACCCCGACCCGTCGATCTTCACCGTTCTGACCTCCCCCTCCGGCGAGGCGGGCACGGCAAACATCGACTTCGTGATCTTTCCGGACCGCTGGCTGGTACAGGAAGACACCTTCCGGCCCCCCTGGTATCACCGTAACATCATGTCCGAGTTCATGGGCCTGATCTACGGGCAATACGACGCCAAAGAAGAGGGGTTTCTGCCCGGTGGGATGAGCCTGCACAACACCATGCTGCCCCACGGCCCCGACGTCGACGCCTTCGAGAAGGCATCGACCATGGACCTGGATCCCCAGAAACTGGAGGGCACCATGGCGTTTATGTTCGAAACTCGACTGCCCCAGCATCTGACCGGCTATGCCGCAGAGCTGGAGACGATGCAGGACTCCTATGTTCAGGACTGCTGGGATGGGCTCGAAAAGAAGTTCGACGGCACCAAAGAAGGCGCCTGGGACTGACGCAAACTTCTACAACGGCTCGCCGACCTCATCGATGATCTCTTTTCGCTCGCTGACGACTTCGGCGTGGCGTTGGTCGCCTTTGAGGGTGACGATGATGGCGTGGCGAATGCTTTCGAACCGGTCGATGTACCACTCGTCCGCAGAGTCTCCGGAGCGGGTGATCACCCCCCAGGCGCCGTCGCCGATGTAGATGATGCCCTCCTCTTCATCGACTTCGCCTTCTCGGATGGGATGGGTGCGCTTGTAGGTGTGATCGTGTTTTTCGAACACCCATTCCACACCATTCTGCTCAAACAGTGGAACCCAGTGATCGCGAATACGCGTCTGGATGTCGCCATCCAGGCTTCGATCCGACGGAAATGCCGCGACGTGATACAGCGGGAAGATGTGATCGACTCCCGCCTCGTGGCGTTCTGAGATCACCGACTCCAGCCACTGTGTCTGCTCTCCCTCCACCGGGTTGGCGTGGTCGGAGTCGAGCACGATCAGGCTCATGTAGTCGCCGAAGTCCAGCACGTCGTAGCCGGGCTGGCCCGGGAAGGCGAACAGCGAGAAGTAGTACGGCGCATTCTCCTCGCGCCACTGGTCGGTGGGCTGGAAGTCGTCGTGTTCGAAGTAATACCCCTCGGCGATTTCGTGGTTGCCGATGCCGGCGATAATCGGCACGACGCGACCGTCATCGTAGATCAGCGTGTCCAGCAGTGACTCGAACCACCAGCGCCAGCGCTCATCGTGAAAGGGGTCGGTGCCTCCATCGGCGTAGGCCAGATCACCGCCCCAGGCGATAAAGTCCAGCTCATACTGCATCGCCGCCTCGTTGACGTCTTCGAACATCTCCGGGGCGTGCATGGTATCCCCACCGGTGGCGAAGACCA
>SKMT01000288.1 GCA_007120915.1 Myxococcales bacterium
AGAATCGGTTGGACCTGCAGCCACTGGACGATGAGGTTCACGGGTCGGTGCGGCTTGACGCCGAACGCTACTTCCCGATCTATGACCGGATGAACATCTCGCTTCGCGGGGGCATCGGCTCCACGTTTGGCGGGGAGTTGGCGCGCCAGTTCTTCCTGTCGAGCTTTGACACGCTTCGGGGAGTCGAATTCGGTGACCTGAACTATCTGCTGGGCAACCAGTTTCTGTTCACCAAACTGGAGCTGCGCTTCCCCCTCGATTTTCTCATTCGCGTACCTCTCATCGACATCGAAGGAGTGGTAGGCGCCGACTTCGGCGGTGCCGGAGAGAGCCCGGCCGACGTATGGGACTCCCGGGCCTTCTCCCCGGTCACAGGCCTGAACTTCGGGCTCGGCCCGCTGGTGTTCCGGCTGCACTTTGCCAGACCCATCGACATCGGTTCTGTGCATCCGCTGCCCCGGGGCGGTGACTGGATTACCAACTTCTCGCTGGGATGGCGCTACTGGTAATGCTCCCGCTGCTGCTTGACGGTGCGAGATGCATGATACTACAACGTGACGGACGTACTGTAGCTAACTGAGGTCGGAGGTACATTTCGTGTCTGACCCCATTGAGATTCTGGAACGAAGGCTCCAGGCCGTGCTCGACGACACGGCTAGTACCCGGGGCCTTCATTTTTTCTGCCAGATTGGCGGATACGACGATGATCTGGGTATCGTAACCCTCCAGGTCTCCGGCTCCGGCAAAGCTTTACTGAGCTGGCGCCACGACTTCGAGAACGTCGATCTGTGGGCCATCCAGTTTACCGACGAGGACTACCACCAGTTCATTCGTCTATTCATGACCCATCAGTTCTGGACGGTCAGCCCCTCGCGCCGTGACCGAGAAGGCGATGAGCTCAACGTCCACCTGAGAGTCTCTGCCCAGGATGTCGGCACCTATCAGGGGGTGCAATTCTGGAGCGATGATCTGGACGACTACCGCGTGCTGCGTAAATTAGTCACTCCACTGGGGAAGCTGATTCAAAACATCAGCCACTACGAAATCAGCGACGACGACCTCGCCGCGATCCTCTACGAGTGACACCAGCGTGCGCCGCCCATCTACGCCCACCACCATACTGACGTTAACAGCCGTCATTGCGGTTGCGGTGATGATTGCTCTCTTTCTGGTCGCCGAGCCCGACCGTCAGCCACCACAATTTGATGATGAAGAGCAACGGCTGCATGCCCAGACCCGTTACGATGCCGTCTACGACACACTGGGTGAGCACCGCGGTGTCGCTGCAGAGCGACTCGACGAGGCCCAGGCCCGGGTTGCGAAAACCGGTGAGATTGGATTTCCTCAGATCGAACTCGACGAGTTGCTCGAAGACGAACCGGAGTAATCACTCCCCGGTGTTCTCCAGCACGGCGACCACCTCCAGGTGAGCCGTTCTCGGAAACATGTCGAACACCGCCATCTGTTCGACGCTCCATCCTCCCTCACACAGCGTCTTGATATCCCGGCCCAGACAGGCGGCGTCACAGGATACGTACACAATCTGCCCGCGCCTGCCCCGGCGGACCACCGCCTCGGCAACTTCTGAAGCGCCCTGGCGCGGCGGGTCGAGCACAAGCACCTCGAAGGGTTCTTCCAGGATCTGATCGACCACGTGTTCATCCGACAGATCGGCGCCCTCAAATCGCATCATCTCCGTTTTGCCGGACAACTCCGCGATGCGCCGCGCCGTCGCCACCGCCCCTTCACTCCCCTCGTAGCCCGTCAGTTGTTCGGCGACATCGCTGAGAGAAAACGAAAAGTTTCCGCTCCCGCAGAACAGCTCCAGAACCCGGGGGTTTTCCCATCCCGCCTCAACAATGCGCACCACCTCGCCCACGAGCTTGTGGTTCATCGCCCGGTTTGCCTGGCGAAATCGGCCTGCCTCCACCCGCATCCCCTCCACCGGCGGATCGGCGAGTACCTCTTCGGCGACCACGGTGGTATCGCCGATGTAGAAGTACTCCTCGTGCTCGTCGAGGATCTCCACGCCCACGACCGCCGTTCCCTGGTCGATGCGGCGGGCCAGCTCTTCGAGATAATCCTGCTTGATGCGCTGGCCACCGGTCAATTCGATCAGCACCACCGCTGCATTATCGCCGGCCGTCTCCACGGTGATGTCGGCCTCGCCCAACTGATCGAGCGCCCCGTCCAGTTCGGCCACCGCCTCATCGAGCACCGGCCGGGCTACCGGACACTGGTTCACACGGACCACACGGCGGCTGCCCTTCTCATAGAAACCACGGACCAGTTTTCCGTCCTGGTGGCGCTGATGGTAGGTCACCCGGCTGCGGTAGTCGCGAACGGTTTCAGCCCCGAACGTCTCGGGGTCCGGAAGATCGACACCGCTGATGCGGCGCATCGCCTCCACGGCAGCATCGACCTTCCACTGAAGTTCATCGGCGTATCCTATCTGCCAGAACTGACAGCCCCCACAGCCACGCTCAAAAGCATCGCATTCGACCTCCACCCGAGCCGACGACGCCTCGCGAATCGAGGCGATTTGACCTTTTGCCCAGGTCTTCTTGTCTCGGCTCAGCTCGATGTCGACACGGTCCCCCGGCACCGCCCCCGGCACAAAGAGCACTCGCCCGTCAGGAAGATATCCCAGCCCGTCGCCCCCATGGGCCAGCTTCTCGATAGAAATGTCCGAAATCGTTTTCTTTGCCACAGAACTATCCCCGTTCAAATTCAGAGTTCATGCCCCCACCACCGATCACCTAACACCTAACACCGACCACCTAAACACCGACCACCCACCACCGAACACCTAAAGAACCCAGCGCCCAGCACCCAGCACCTAAAACGTCTCCTCGAGCGCTTCCTCCAGCCGCCGACGCTCGTCGGTTTCTTCGCCGTAGTCTTGCTGCTCAAGCGCATCGGCGTCATACAAAAAGTCGAACTCGGCCTCCAGCTCTTCGTCAGCGTCCTCCGGGTCCAGCTCGCGCACAATCTCATGGGTTTGAAGCACGACGGTGAAGGCCTGGCTGGCTGCCGACGCCACCGCCTCTCCAGGCTCCAATGGCGCCTCGGGGCTGCCCGGTTCGACGGCTGGATCCTGCTGCTGGGCAGCCTGCAGGTCTTCGACAGTCGGCTCGATAGTTTCGTCCGGCTCTTCCGGAGCATCGTACAGAAGAATGGCCGCTGCCACGCCAACGCCCAGCAACACAATCCCGGCGGCGGCGACCAACCCCAGCCTCCGAGCCCGCCCGGGCGCGATATCGTCGCTTTGAATGTGCTTTGTCGGTTCCCGGCCGGTGCGCAAAGCTACCGTCGGGGCCTCTTCCATCTGTCGCTGCTGATCCGTCCGCTCGCCGTCCGAACTCGGCTGCTCGCTGCCCGACGCTGTCGGAGTCTCCTGGTACCCCAGTGTTCGATGGTCTTCCCCGGCGGAGTCGACCACCTCCACCCCATCGCCGGTTTCGACCCGCGAAGGCGGTGATAACGCCGAGGTCTCCGCCAGCGCTTCCGACGCGCCGTTTGGCTCCTGCGCAGGGGCCGGCAACTCCCCGGAGACATCTGGCTCCTCTTCCAGCCACCGCTGCAGTCGGATCGGATCGACTTCCTTTGCCGGAACAGAGTCGAGAAGCTGCTGATCGAAGTGTTCGTCCCGGACTCTGTTGAGTGTATCTGCGACCACTTCCATCGACGGCGGTCGATCCTGCGGCTCCTTTGCCAGCATCTGTACGAGGAACTCGTCCAACTTTCGGGGGACGCTGTCGAGCCCGGGAATCGAGCTGACAGGTCGTACCGGTGACTTGATGTGCTTGACCGCATAGCCCATCTGTGTGGTGGCGTGAAACGGCAGATTCCCGCTGATCAGCTCGTACAACATGATGCCGATCCCGTAGATATCTGCCGGGGCTTTCACCGACGCCCCTTGAGCCTGCTCCGGGCTCATATACGCCGGCGTGCCCCACAGGGTGCCAGACTTTGTCATCGTCTCGGCACGGTTGTGCTTGGCGATCCCGAAATCCAACAGCTTCGGAAACTCCTCGTTGCCATCGACCTCCAGCAGATAAATGTTCTCCGGTTTCAAATCCCTGTGGATCACGTCTCGGGTGTGTGCTTCACCCAGTACCCCGCAGATGGGAGGGATGATGTCGAAAATTTCTCGATAGCTCAGAAACCGGTAGCTGAGCCGATCTGCCAGGCTCTCCCCCTCCAGCAGCTCCATCACCATGTAGACGTGGCCCTCGTCACTCTGGCCGAAATCAAACACCTGGATGGCGTGGGGATGCTTCAGATTCGAGATCACCCGCGCTTCGTACATAAACCGTTTGCGGATGTCCTCGTTGGCCGTAAAATCGCCCTTCAGCAGCTTCAGCGCCACATCGGTTTCAAAATCGAGCCGACGGGCACTGTACACCGCCCCCATTCCCCCTTCTCCCAATTTACCGACAATCTTGAACCGACCGTCAAAAAGCGTGCCGATCAACGGGTCGTCTCGGTCTACGACGTCGGTCTCGATCAGACGTGCTCCGTCATCGGGGCACACCTCCATCGCCGTCTCGAAGGTGCGACCACATTGCCAGCACGTCTTTTCGACCTTTTCCCCGGATCCATCCTTTGGGGTGGAGCTGCCCACGTATCCTCGTCAACCAGTGCGGCCGGCACGTCCTGCAAACTGATGATATGCAGGACCTCTCACTGCAACAACTCATAACATTCCATCAGGCAGATTGCGAACCAAACGAGCTGCCGAAGGCACCGTTGTCACGCGCCCCGTTGCCTTTGACCCTCGATCCGATTTATCATGGTGCCTGTAGGCCCACCGCCCTTCCAGTTGTACCTCTCCCCCTCCCGTTCCATGCCCCTGCTGTCTCGACGTCACACTGGTAAACTTTGGCTCACCATCGCAGCGCTTGTTCTGCATGCCCACAGCGCTGCAGCCGTCGAAGACATTGATGTCGACGACGAACAGGAATGCCCCACCTACGCCGACACCGACGCCGACGCGGCATCGCTGGGACTGAAAGGCGTAACCTGTTTTCAGGCCGGGCAATACGACTGGGCGCTGACCCACTATCTTGCGGCCCATCAGCTCCAGCCGGACCCGATGCTTCTGGGCGGTATCGGCCGTTCGCTCCATGAGCTGGGGCTATATCAACCGGCTCTGAACTACTACGAGAAATTTCTGGAACAGGAATCCGACACCTCTCGCGCCGAACGTATTCGGGGACGCGTCGAGGCACTGGAAGAGTCGCTCGAAGACAGCGCTGCCACCGTCTCCCTTCGGGGCACGCCCCCGGGCACCACCGCCTATGTAGTGATGGACAACGGCGAGTGGTACGCGTTGGGTTCGACGCCGCAGGAGATCGACGTACGTCCCGGACGCTACAACTTCGCCTTTGACAGCGATGAGATGCGCCCCCGAACTGTTTCGGCGCGAGCTTCCGCATCGCGTACCACCGTGGTCGACACCGAGCTTGTCTCCGAAAAATCCGCCGTCAAAACCTCGCGACGCGCCCGCCGACGCGCCGGCATCTGGACCTCCACCAGTTCACTGGTCGTCGGCGCCGCCGGAGCGACACTTCTGGTGATGTCGGCGCGCGAAACCTCCAGAGCCGAGTCGCTGGAGAGCGACGAATTCGAGGGGCTCAGTGACTTCGACGAACGCCAACGCGACCACCTCGATCTGGCCGACGCCACCGGGCGCTGGGGTCTGATCACCGCCGCCGTCGGCGCCACGGGGCTTCTGATCGGCTCCACCCTTTATCTTACCGGATTGCCCGCAACCGACTCCGGCTCCGAGCTCGACGACGACCAGGCCGACACCGCCTCCGGGCTGCACGTCGAGCCGACCGTCGGACTCGATCAGGTCGGCGTTCGGCTGCGCTTTTAGTCTGCCTCGTTGCGGCTTCCCCATCCCCCACCGCCGGGGGTCTTCATCTCCAGGCGATCCCCCGGTTCAACCTCTACCACCTGCTTTGCATCGAGCTTCTCTTCTGTACCGTCGGCTCGAATCAGAAGATTGACCCCGGGCCTGCCCCCCTGCCCACCGGCCAATCCCCAGGGGCCGCTTGTTCGCCGTTCTGTCATTACTGTCACTGTCGCGTCGCTACCGAAGCGATAGCTGCGCACAACCCCCGATCCACCCTCGAAGCGTCCCTCTCCTCCGGAACCGCGCCGGATGCCATAGCGTTCGACGCGAAACGGATAGCTGTGCTCCAGCGCCTCCACCGGTGTATTCAGCGTATTCGTCATGTGCGTGTGCACCGCCGACGCGCCGTGGTAGCCCGGCCCCGCCCCGCTGCCACCGGCGATGGTCTCATAGTACGCAAAGGACTTGCCGCCGTGGCGCGGGTCGGTCCCACCGACGGTCAGGTTGTTCATCGTCCCGCAGCTCGCCGCCGGAATCCGATCTGGTAGCGCCTTCGCCAACGCTCCCATCACCACGTCAGTGATCCGCTGGCTCGTCTCCACGTTGCCAATCGCCACCGGCGCCGGAGGTTCGGCATCGACGACGGTGCCCTTTTCGGTGCGCACTTCGATGCGACGCATATACCCGCCGTTCGACGGCAACGTCTCATCAGCGAGGCACCGAAACACGTACAGCGTCGCCGACACCGTCACCGCCTTCGGCACGTTTACCGGCCCCTTCACCTGCCCGGCGCTGTTCGAAAAATCGACGACTGCCCGGTCTCCATCGATCGTCAGCTTTGCCCGGATTGGAATTGGACCTGAATCAACACCGTCGCCCTCCAATTCGTCTTCGAACGACCAGGTGCCGTCGGGCATCTCATCGAGCAGATTCTCCATGAACCGCTCGCTGTGATTCTGGAGCGATTCGGCGGCGTCGAACAGCGCCGCTTTACGCCGGCGAATCTCCTCCGACAGACGTGCAATCCCCCGGCGATTCGCCGCGATCTGCGCTTTCAGGTCTCCTCGCCGCTCCTGCGGGGTTCGACTCGCCTCGGCAATCTGATCCTCAAGTTGTTCATCCCATCTCGTCGGCGGGATGCGGATCCCCTCCTCATCGACGGATTTCGACAGACCGAGACTGCCCGGCGTCGCCCCTCCGACATCGGCGTGATGCGCACGGTTGGCGACGTAAAACACGGGCTGTCCCTCGTCGTCACACACGGGCGACACGAACGTGATATCCGGCAGATGCGTCCCCCCTGCGTACGGATCATTGAGCACCACATGGTCACCGGGGCCCATCTGCACACTCTCCCGGGCGGCGGCCACGCTCATCGGCGTCGAGCCCAGGTGCACCGGAATGTGGGCGGCCTGGGCGACCATCTCCCCGCCGGCATCAAAAATCGCACACGAAAAGTCACGCCGCTCCTTGATGTTCGGCGAAAACGACGACCGCATCAGCACCACCCCCATCTCCTCGGCAATCGAGGCGAACAGATTGCGGTAGATTTCCAGCTCTATGGGGTTCATCGTCCCACCTGTTCCAACAGCAGATGTCCTGCCTTCACCTGCACCGTCCATCCGGCCAGAACCACGGTCGTCCCGCTGTACTCCGTGATCACCGCCGGCCCTTCCATCTCATCGCCCTCCGACAGCTCGCTTCGTTCCACCACTGACACCTCTTCGGGACCGTCGCCCAGATCGACGCTGACCGTCTCCATCTCTCCGGTTCCATCGCCCCCACCGGCGTGCTGATGTTGCCCGCCTGCGACGACGTCCGGCGCCGGCCGTCGCGCCTCCAGCCGCAGGTCCACCAGTTCCACACCACGGCCCTCTGCGCGGTACCCGTACAGCCGCTGATGCTCCTGTTCGAAGTCCGTCGTAGGGTCCGACCATTTCTCGTCGTCCGCACGCCAGTCGACTTCCACGGGAATCGAAAAACTCTGGCCTTCGTAGCGAAGCGATGCCGTCCATCCCAGCTTCAGCTCCCCGTCGCCCATCTTCTGTGACGCCCGGGTCTCCAGGCGCTGCATCGCCTCGCGAAGCCAGGTATGGTCATCGCCGCCCAGGCACGCCTGAAGCCCTCGGAGCACCGTCTTCGAATACATCCGGCGCGGCTCGGCTCGCAGCATCCCCACCGCCGACAACAGCCCCGGATTGCGGGGTACCAGCACCGTCGACATCTCCAGGGTCTCCGCCAGCCTGCAGGCATGCAGCCCACCGGCTCCACCGAAGGAGACCAGCGTGTAATCCCGCGGGTCATGTCCCCGCTCAAGCGAAATGACCTTGATGGCCCGTGCCATCGCCGCATCGGCGACATCCAGGATCCCACGGGCCGTCTCTTCGACACCCGCCCCCAGTTTCGTCGCAAGCTTCTGCACCGCTTCACGCGCACCGTCGGCGTCCAATGACATCCGCCCGCCCAGAAACCGATCGGGCCGCAGACTGCCGAGCACCGCGTGCGCGTCGGTGACCGTCGGCTCTCGGCCGCCCCGTCCGTAAGCCACCGGTCCCGGATCGGCTCCGGCGCTTCGCGGCCCCACTCGAAGCGCCCCTCCGGGGTCGATATCAGCGATCGAGCCCCCGCCGGCGCCGACGGTATAGATGTCGATGATCGGAATCTGCAGCGCAAACCCACCGATGGCGCCCTCTTCGGTCAATGTCGGCTCGCCGTCGGCGAGGCTTACATCCGTGGATGTCCCACCCATGTCAAAGGAGATAATCCGGTCGATTCCGAGGTCTTCCGCCGCCTTCAACGCCCCGACAACGCCACCTGCCGGGCCTGACAACACGGTGTGAACCGGAAGACGAGCCGCATGATCTGCGGTGGCCCGCCCCCCGTGCGACTGCAGCACTTCCAGCCGCTCCGTCTCATCGAGCCGTCCTGACAGCCGCTGCAGATACCGCCCCATCACGGGGCCGACATACCCGTTGATCACCGCCGTCGACGACCGCTCGTACTCCCGAAACGTCGCCGTCACCTCGCAGGATCCCGTCACATGCCAGTCTTCGTCACAGGCTCGAAGCGCCGCCACCAGTTGTTGCTCATGGTCCGGGTTCGCGTAGGAATGAAGCAGTGAAACCACCACCGCCTCCACCCCGGCATCTCGCAACTGTTGGACGATCCCTTCGATTTCGTCATCTGTCAGCGGCTCGATGACCTCTCCGGCGGCATCCATCCGGGCGTCGACGCCAAAACACAGCCCCTCTTCGACCAGTGGCGGATCGACCTCGACATTGAGCGCATACAGCCGGGGGCGGTTCTGTCTGCGCATCCACAGCAGGTCTTCGAAGCCCGCTGTCGTCACGAAACCCACCTTCGCGCCCTGCCGCTCCAGAAGTGCATTCGTCGCCACCGTCGTGCCGTGAATCACCTCTCGGGGCAATTCGCCGTCGCTGAGGATGGCGTCTACTCCTTCGCCGATCGCCTGTGACGGGTCATCTGGCGTCGACAGCAGCTTGTGTGTTTGAAGCCGACCATCCTCGGTCAGCTTGATGACGTCCGTGAACGTTCCCCCCGTGTCCACGCCGATGGTCGTATCGGTCACGGGAAAATCCCTCGCTCCACGTACACCTTGTTGATCCTCTTGAGAGCCACCGCCAGCGCTGCGGTGCGGTTGTCCACGCTGTGCTCCCGGGAGAACGCGCGCATCTCGTGGTAGGCGCGCTTCATCATGAAGTTCAGCCGGTTGTCCACCTCCTGGAGCTGCCAGGTCTCGGAGCGCTTGTTCTGGACCCACTCAAAGTAGGAGACGACCACACCGCCAGCGTTGGCCATAATGTCGGGCAACACGTCGATATCGCGCTCTCTTAGCACCCGATCCCCTCCCAGCGTCGTCGGCCCATTAGCTCCCTCGGCGATGACTTTGCAGTCGAGTTTTCTGGCTACTTCTTCGTCGATCTGAAGCTCGACCGCTGCCGGTACGCAGATGTCGCAGGTTACTGCCCAGAACTCATCATCGTCGATTTGCTCGGCGCCCTTGTATTCTTTCACCCCGCCTTCGCTGTCGACCCACTGAGCCAGCTTGCGCGGATAGATGCCCTCCTGGTTGTAAATGGTGCCGGTGTGGTCCTGTACGGCGACCAACTTGGCACCGAGTCGGTTGAGCAACTGGCCGACGTGGCTTCCCACATTTCCGAAGCCCTGCACCGTGAACGTGGCCCCATCAAGCCGAAGCCCCGTCTCATTTGCCCACTCCTGAATGGCGTACACCACCCCCTGGCCGGTGGCCTTCTCCCGGCCTCGGCTACCTCCGGAGGTCAGACTCTTGCCGGTGACAATGCGGCGCTTCGCATTCTTGTCGATGGTCGCATGCATGTTCACGTAGGTGTCCATCATCCAGACCATCGTCTGGCTGTTGGTACCCATGTCGGGGCCCGGGATGTCGTAGTCCGGCCCGATGTTGTTGCCCAGATCGTGGGTGAACCGGCGGGTAATCCGCTCGATCTCCGAGTCGGAGTATTTGTGCCGGTGCATCCGAATCCCGCCCTTTGCTCCCCCATAGGGCACGTCGAGCAGCGCACACTTGTACGACATCAGCGCCGCCAGCGCCTTCACCTCCGCCAGGGTGACATCATGGTGGTAGCGCATTCCACCTTTGTAGGGCCCCAGGATGTTGTTGTGCTGGATTCGGTAGCCCGTAAACAGCTCATACTCCCCGCTGTCCATCTTCACCGGGAAGTTGACGATCACTTCGTTTTTCGGCTCCCCCAATAGCAGTTGGACGTGGTCTTCGATCGACACCTGATCGAGAGCCTGCGTCAACTGGTCGAGGTGAACCCGGTAGAACCTCTGGCCCGGATCGTTGAAGTCCTCGTCGGGCTGGCTGGTGGTGACAACGTCCGAAGATTCAGGTTCTTTGCTCATTTCCCATCCTATTCATTGCGAGTTCGGTTCCCTTCGTTATGCACCTGTTGCGACACCTGTCCCATCGCCGGCATCGTCACTGTTCGTCGCCGTCGTCCTGCTGGGGTTGTGCGTCATCCTGCTCGGCTTCGACGTCATCCTGCTGGGGCTGTGCCTCATCTTGCTGCGGCACCTCGTCGGGCGCCGAGTCTTCCAGATCCAACTCCATGTCGAGTTCCAACTCCTCCAGCGGAAGCTGCACCGGTTGCGGATCGGTCACGTCCTGTACCTGTCCGGCTACGTCGACGCCCAGATCCACGAAGCTGGCCTCTTTTTGCTCGTCGACCATCACCACCCGCACCGCTACCGACTCGATGCCGTGTGGAAACACACCATAGACCTCCGACTGCTCCGCCTGTTGCAGCTTGTCGGCGATGGAACGAAATCGAGAGGTCAGCTCCTCTTCTGAAAGCTGTCCCAGATCGCTGAGCACCGGGAGCATCCGTTGAAGCTCCTCGTAGTCCCCTCGCTGCAGTATTTCGACGAACTGACGGGCTGTACGGGCATAGATCGACTCCCGGAAATCCTTTTCCACCAACATGACGTCGATCTCGTCGAATCGGATCTCCAGCTCTTCGATCTCCTCGTCGTCGACCTCTTCTTTTTCACTCGATGGGGTGCTGACCAGGCGCAGTTCAACTACTTCCTCGTACCGCGGGTCCCCAAACTTGGTCCTCACCTCGAAGTAGTCGACGCTTCCGATATCCGAAAACCCGAAGTCTTCCCCGTCGATCCCGAAGTCCACCCTCACAGGATAGGGCTCGCCGGCTTCGAAGTAGGGGCGGAATTCCGCCAACTGTTCGGAAAACTCATCTACTGACAGCTCTTGGCGTGCCTCGTCGTCGAGTCGCTGATGGGCCTCATCAAATTCACCACGGTGCAACTGTTGGGCCATCTCATAGCCTTCCAATTGCACCTGCTCGGCGATTCGCCCCACCTCTGCGGCGTCGGAACAACAGGTCGCGGTGCGATACACCGCCAGAAACAGCATCGCTCCGCCCACCAGCAACAGTATTCCACAACCGATCCCCGTGACCTTCAGCCACCCTGGAATGCCCCCGCTTCTTCCCGGAGGGCCTCCACCACGTCCCCCTGCCTGAGCACTGAGCTGTTGTGACTTGTTCATCCTGGCATCCCTGAAAGCAAGAAGTGGCGATCGAGTCGAACCTACCCGTGCCCACCGCTCAGATCAACGATGCCCGGCCCAGAATACGCCCCACCGCCGCCCCGATCCCACCGGCGGGAGACGCCAGCGTGACCAGCGGCCCCGGCGCGATCTGCAACACCGATGACTCCTCGCTTCCCTGAAGCCTCCCGTCGAGCAGCCAGCCCCCCGGACTGTCCAGATGCACTGCCTCGAATTCGCTTCCCTCCCCTCCGCCGCCGAGACGTCCCGGAGTGACCGCGCCGCTCACAAGATCGCGCTTCGACAACCCCTGCCACAACAGCGCATTTTCCTGCCCTGCGCCCACCCCAAACGGTGTCTTTTTGAGCGTGGAGGCAACCAGCGATTCTCCGGGCCGTTCGACGGGCTCGTAATCCACCGATACTCGTGCTGCCACGGCCGACTGCTGCGTATCGGCCAGCGTCTCCGAGGCCAGCCGCCCCAGCGCCGAGACCAGATGAGTCGCCCCTCCCCTGGCACGTCGGCGCGCTTCGGCCACCTCATAGACCCATCCGGCGCCGAACCAGAACCCGTACCAGGCCGCCTGCTGGGTCGACGCCGTCACTTTCAGTGTCCTCACCCGGCTGCGTCTCCAGTCATCGATGCCCTTCTCCATCAACTTCACCGCCTTCTTCGGCGCCACCGGCGCATCGAGATGCCCGGCCACATAGCTGCCCCGCATCTTCAGCGGCCACAACTGCAGGGGATACGCCCCCAGATCGTCCCGGCGCTGATAGGTGGTGACCACCCGCCCCACCAGATCGTCACCACCGAACAGCACGAGTCGTCTTGCGCCGGTGTCCAACAGATGGCGCAACTGTTCGATGCCCTCCGCCGGCTCTTCGGGCCACTCGATCGGATCCAAGTCGCTGTCGGACCACAGCGTTCGGGCCTGCTCCAGATGCAGCGTATCCGCCAATACGGCCAGTTCCCTCTGAGACATGGGTCCTCATCTTGTTGAAACAAAAAAACCCGCCATCGAACCGTGGCGGGTAACTAGATCATGGATGTGCTCCCCGCAAGCGCGGTGGCGGGGCGCGTCAGCGATGCACGGAGTCGGCGATCAATCCCAGGAAGCGATCTTCGGACAGATCGCTGGTCATCGTGTAGGTCACTCCGCTGTCCTGAACCACGGCGACGCCGTAGCCCTGCTGGTTCATCACCGCGATGTCCCGGTCGTTGACCCGTCGCACCTTGTCGCGCGGCACTTTCACACCATCGCCGTCAAACAACATGGTGCTAAGCCGGGCGCCGTCGACTTCATACAGCACGAAGGCGGCGCGCTGGTCCTCGATATGGGCGATGCGCCCGCCCAGCAGATTGACCCGTTCGTCCTGAAACTCGGGCACGCGCACCGAAAAGTCGACCTTGTCCTCAAACCAGTCGCTCGCCTCCCGGGGGTCGTCGGTAGTTACCTCCAGCGGGAAGTTGCCCTGGTGCCAGTCCACGGTGTGATCGATGACGGGCGCCGGGCTGCTGGCGGCGGGGGCGACCGTAAACTCCGGCACAACCACCACCAGCGCTACGGCTGCGGCCAGCGGGCCGGCCACCCAGCCGAGGCGCTTGAAGGAGGACCAACTGCGCGACGTCTGCTGCTTCTCTTCCTCACCGCCGCAGATCTCAATCTCTTCGAGACTGGCGACGATCTGTTCGCGAAGCCCCTCCGGGGCCTGTTCGTTGGCCAGTTGCTCCTGGATGTGCTCTTTGAACTCGATCTGAACGCGTACCCGCTCTCGGCAGCAGTCACACCTGGACAGGTGTGCCTCCATCTCAGCGCGTTCGCGTTCTCCGAACTCCTCGTCGATGTAGGCATCGATAAACGGTTCGAAGTCTTCGCACTGCATACCGGATTTGGCCACGTTGTTACTCACGTTCACGCCCTCGCTGCCGAGTTCCGCGCCTGGTGATTACTACCGTCAGCCCGCCTGGGCTTTCTTCTTGCGGTAGTCCTCGAGGCTGGTGGTGTTCGACTCTTCTTGTTGTTCCTGCTCTTCGGAGTCGTCCTCTTCGGGGGAAATGTATCCCTCCGCTTTGGCGTACTCCGCAAGTTCGGCCTGCAACATGCGCCGTCCCCGATACAGCCGGCTCATCACCGTGCCGATGGGGCAGTCCATAATCTCGGCGATCTCCTTGTAGGCAAAGTCCTGAAGGTCCGCCAGAAGCACGACCATCCGGAAGTCCACAGGCACCTGTTCGAGCGCCTCTTTGACCTCATCGCCGAACATCTTGAAGTAGAGCTGCTCCTCCGATTCGTAATCTTCGTGAAACGGAGTGTGCTCCGGAGCCTCGGCGCGCTCCTGCAGCGGCCGATAATCGTCGTCGACCAGGTACTCCTTGCGCTTCTGCTTTTTGCGGTACCGGTTGATGAACGTGTTGTGCATGATCTTGAACAACCATGCCTTGCAGTTCGTACCGTTTTCGTACTTGTCGAAGTAGCGAAACGCCTTGAGCATCGTCTCCTGGATCAGATCCTCGGCGTCGCTTTCGCTTTTTGTCAGCCGCAGCGCCGTCCCATAAAGCGCATCGATGTGGGGAACGGCCTCCTCTTGGTAGGCACGTCGTTCTGCGGGGCTCATTTTATTGTTTTCATCGAACATGAGCGTAAGCCTCGTGTCTTCGGTGTTGCCTTGCAAAAGGTCAGCCGGCCACATCGTACCAGACCGGGCTCCTATCGCAGACGGACATTTTCGACCGCGCGGTTCGTATAACCTATGACGGTCACGATTCTATTTCATTCAAGTTGTAATTCTTCCACCAGATCCGAATCTGGTATCCATAAATTTTGGGCACCACCACCCCAATGACCACCCAGCACCCAGCGCCCAGCGCCTAGCACCCTCAGTTAAGCATCTGCTCAAACGGCGTGAACTCCAACTCCAAACTGTCAGCGACCACATCGTGCACGCAGGCGCCTCCGTAGGTGTTCACTCCCAGACGCAGCGCCTTGTCCATCGCCGCCGCCTCTTCGATGCCCTTGTTGGCAATGGCCACGCCGTAGGGCAGCGTGGCGTTGTTGAGCGCATAGGTGGAGGTGCGCGCCACCGCCCCTGGCATATTGGCCACGCAGTAATGGACCACGTCGTCGACCACATAGGTCGGATCTTCGTGCGTGGTGGGATGACAGGTCTCGATACAGCCTCCCTGGTCTACCGACACGTCCACGACCACGCTGCCTTCGGGCATCGCCGTGATGTGATCCCGGGTGACCAGGTGGGGCGCCTTCGCCCCCGGAATCAGCACTGCACCGACGAGAAGATCTACATCCGTGACCTTCTTGGCGATCATCTCGCGGCTTGAGTGCAGCGTCTCGATCTGGTTGCCGAAGATGTCGTCCAGATATCGAAGCCGCGGCAGATCGACGTCCAGGATCGTGACCTGAGCGCCCATCCCGACCGCCATCTTCGCGGCGTTGGTGCCCACCACACCGCCGCCGATGATCGACACCTTCGCGCGCTTCGTTCCCGGCACACCGCCCAGAAGAATGCCCTTCCCGCCGTGTTCGCGCTCCAGACACCGCGCGCCGACCTGGATGGCCATCCGTCCGGCCACCTCGCTCATCGGCTCCAACAGCGGAAGGCTACCGTCGGCGAGCTGTATCGTCTCATAGGCCACCGCCGTCACTTCCCGCTCCAGCAGCGCATCGGCCAGATCGGGCACCGCCGCCAGGTGAAAGTAGGTGTACACGATCTGATTGGGCTGCATCAGCTCGTACTCATCGGGCAACGGCTCTTTGACCTTCACGATCATATCCGCCGCCTCCCACACATCTTCGGCGGTGGGCAGAATCGTCGCTCCCACGCTCTCGTATTCGGCATCGGGGATGGCACTTCCGGCGCCGGCACCGGCCTGCACCACCACCTCGTGGCCGTTGCGCACATATTCACTGACTCCCGCCGGAATCAACCCCACGCGGTACTCATTGCTCTTGATTTCTCTGGGAACTCCGATCTTCACGGCTGACTCCGTTGCTGTTGGGTCAAAAAAGGCCGAACGATTTCATTGGATTGGACAAACGAACCGATGTCGGCGCGACTATAGCGACGCCACCACCCGCGCGCAACGCCGCCCCGGACTCAACGAGAGGTTTGTCCATCACCTGTGGCGGCGTATACATTGGGCGCCGATCCGCATTCACACAGCGCTTGCATCACCCCTGGCTTCGATGCCCCCATCTGCCGACATCGACTGGCCTGATCGTCTCGATGACGACTTTGAATTCATCGAACACCTGGCGACGGGAAGGATGTCCACCGTCGTTCGCGCCTGCCATCGGCGCGACGATCGTGTGGTGGCGCTGAAGCTGCTTCACGATCATCTGGCCGATGAGATGCCGGTGCGCCGGCGGCTTCGCCGAGAATTTGCCGCAGTGCGGCGGCTCGACCACCCCGCCGTGGTCCGGGCGTACGACCTCATCGAAGACGACGACTTCCTGGCGCTGGTGTTCGAGTTCGTCGACGCCCCGACGGTGCGCCAGCAGGTCGAACAACGGGGGCCGCTTCGCTGGGAGGAGGCCAAACCGATCATCGACGATCTGCTGGCCGCACTCCAACAGGCCCACGACCGCGGAATCTGGCATCGCGATCTGAACGCCGAACACGTCTTCGCCGACGGCGACTCAGCGAAGATTGCCGGGTTCGGGCTCGCCCGCGTCGACGAACTGGTGGCGCTGACGATGCACACCCAGACACTGGGGAACCTGGAGGCGATGGCCCCGGAGCGGGTTCTCGGCATGGAGTACGACGGGCGCGCCGACCTCTACTCCGTTGGCGCCGTCGCCTACGAGATGTTGGTGGGCCATCCGCCCACCGGAAGCACGATGCAGTCGGCCTTTGAGAACGCCGCCGACGCCAGAGGCGCGAAATTCGACGAACTTCCCGACGACCTTCCCGCCCCCGCCCGCTATCTGCTGGAGCGGTCTCTCGTCGCCGACCCCTCCGCTCGATTTGCCACTGCATCCCAGATGCGCCGGGCCATCGAGGGGATCTACGACGAACAGATGTGGATGAACTGGGCGTCCCGCGAATCGAAGAACTGCCCCGGATGCACCGCCCCGGTCATCGACGGCGTCGACACCTGCATCGATTGCGACTACGAATTTCAGCGTCTGATTCAACAGCCCGGCGAAGGCCAATGGTACGTCCAGGTCATCTCCCCCAGAGAGGCATTCGACCCCGACGTCTGGTTCGAGCGAAATGACAACCCCGACCACCTTCCATCCGGCCCCTACGATGCGCTGCTCGAACTGCTGGACACCCACGAAGACACCAGGCACATCACCGCGGCGAGCCTCGACTTTCGGTGGCCTCCCTACATCTTGTTCGAACAATTGACCTCTGGCGATGCCCACCGGATCGCCCAGCTTCTCGACGAGCGCGATATCCCTCATCGGCTTCTCGACGAGCCTCCCTCCCGGCTCGGCCGCCTGCGAACCCGGGCGCGCCAGGCCACACGCTTCGATGCGATGACCGAACAAGCCGTCGAGGACTGGAGGCACGAACAAGATTTCCACTATTCGATGCCTGAGTATCGACCATACCTGCCGCCGCGGGCCAAACCGACCGGGCCCGGGGCCTATCTGTGGGCCTTGCCGGTGGTGCTGATAAGCAATCTGCAAAGCCGGCACATGGCGATGCTCGTGTTGTCAGCGGGCATCCTCAGCCTCCTGGGTGTTCTTGTGTCGGACCCGCTTGGCGCCCAGGGGTTCGCCGCTGCGGCGGCGGCGTTTGGGCTGGGTTGGCTGGCAGCAACCTTCGGGGTCGGAAACCTCACCCGCCGGATCTGCCGAGATCAGGAGCGCAAACAACTGGGCGGCCAGCCGGTGATGGCGTCGACGGAACAACTGCAACGGATTGAACTGGACACCGCCAACGTCAAACTGCCGGCCCATACCTCCAGAATACTCGGTGACCTCCAAGAAGAGACGGTGCGCCGCGACGTTCAGGAACTCTTGGTGCTCGGCGTCGCCGTCGCCCGCCGCGTCGACGCCGCCGATGCCGATGCCTTCGAGTCGCTCATCGATGAGGTGTTGGCGGTTGCCCGCCGCCTCGATCAAACCGTCAGCGCCGTCGACGAAAAGAGCACCGCCGAAATCCACGCCGACCTTCAGACCTGCCAAAAAAGTGGCGACACCGAAGCTCGCCGCGACAAACTGCTCGAACAACTCGATCAACACGACCGAGCCGTCCTGGAGACCACCCGGCTTCGCTCGCAACTGCAGCGGCTTCGGGGAACTCTTCTGGACATGATGGTAGCCCCCCGGTGGCGCACCGACATCGACGATCCTGTCGTCTTCGAATTTGAAAACGCCCCCGAAGAGGCGCTGATGAATCTGCAGACACTTCTGGAGTCCCGACAAGAAATCGACCAGTTGGTGGCTGCACCGGAGACGACATGACCGCTCCAACAGACAGCTCATCTGCCAACACCGAACGCTATCAGATCGCCGAACCGATCGGCCGCGGCGCAATGGCCACTGTCTACCGGGGATGGGACGACGCCTCGAAGATGGAGATCGCACTGAAGGTGCTCCATCCCCACCTGGTCGGTGACGCGGCCGTCGTCGAGACCTTCGAGCGCGAAGCTGCTGTGCGGCCATCCCCCCTACCGCGCCGACACCGCCTCGGCGGTGATGCGCATGCATCGCACCGCCGACATCGCCGACCCCCGCCTGTTTACCGACGACGTCTCCGACAGAACCGCCGACATCGTCATGAAGGCGATGGCCAAGCATCCCGAACGGCGATTCGACCGCGTCGATCAGATGCTCGCCGCACTGCGAGGCGAGTCAGATCTGCCCGAACACCTGCCGGCGCACTGCGGATGGTCATCCCTCAAGCAGTACTACGCCGACGAACACCAGATGGCCGCTTCCCTCGAGTCGTCCGGGGCCGAATGGGTCGTCTATCTACCGCCGACGATCCGTGACGAGTTGCGCGGCGAACGCCGCGTCTATCGAGAGCTCGTCGGCGACTACCTGGAGCACATCACCCCCTGCTTCTCGATGGTTCGCGCCCGGTTGCAGTCGCGCGACGGGACACACTCCAAGTTTCTGAAAAACCGCGGTGTCGCACGGGGGCTGTCCAGCCGGGGCGCCCGGGCGATCCAGGACCGTCTGGACAGCCACGGCATCCTGGCGCGCGTCGCGCGGCGTCCCCGATCAAAACGCCACGAGTCGTGGCTGTGGCAGCGAGTCGCGTCGAGTCTGTCCATCGATATCGGCCTGTTCGGTCTGTTGTGTATCTCCGTCGTCGGCGCCCTTCTGCTCGCAGACCAGAGCGTCGCCACCCTCGACCCGGCGCCATTGACCGCCGGTGTGGTGATCATCGGGCTGATCGCCGGGTTTCTCGTCGGCTGCATCGGCATCTGGCGGGGGTTGCGCGAGTGGTGGCTCTCACGGATCTCGACGTCCTATCTTCTCGACTTCTCCAAGAGCAGCGCCGCCGAAAAAGCCCAGAAGTTCATCGGCCGCCGCCACTTCCGGCTTCTCGAATCCATCAGCTCCCCCCGTATCGCCGACTCCTATGACCGGGCCCTGGATCTGGCACTGCATCTGGCCGACGGCGCCGACACCTCCATCGACGCCGCCATCGCCGACGTTGTCGACGAGATTTCGGAGCTTGCCCGCCAGATCATCGATCTCGAAACGCGAGTTGCCGCCATCCGCCCCGGCGAACTCACCGCCCAGATCCGCAGACTCGACCGCCGAATCACTGACAGCGACCACGCCGACACCACCCGGCAGTTGATCGACGAAAAATCCGAGCTTCGACAGCAGCTAACCGATCGCGATGCAGCACAACAGCGCCTACAGGCTCGTGCACAGCAACTCCACGAGATCACCAGCCGCCTCGAAGACCTCGCCAGACAACGCGCCAACACCGACGACGCTGCCACACTGGGCGACAACCTCAAGCAGGCCGTCGCCTTCGAGTTCGACGAACTCGCGACGGTCTCCGACCGCACCACCGCATAGCCCCCAGCACCCATCACCCATCACCCAGAGCCCAGCACCCAACCCCCAGCACCCAGCGCCCAGCACCCAACCCCCAGC
>SKMT01000435.1 GCA_007120915.1 Myxococcales bacterium
AAGAAAGAGGAGATACGGCGATGTTGGTGATAGGGGGATAGAAAAAATCATCTCCCAATCTCCCCAATCCCCCTATCTCCTCTTGCTTACACATCGCCCCGGTTTGCTTACACACATCTCCAGCGCTACCATCGGCTCATTGGTGGTAAGCACAAAGGGGACGGAGCGACAGCGGGGATTGAGCGATGGGGTTTCGCAGCGACAAACTCACCGGGGCGATCATCCAGTGCATCATCGACGTTCATCAGACACTCGGACCGGGTTTTCTGGAAAGCGTATATCGGCGAGCATTACTCATCGAATTAAACAAACAGCGGCTCAGCCCAGAGAACGAAAAAGAAATCATCATCTACTATGAAGACCAGGTGGTTGGCCGCCACAGACTCGACATCTTGGTCAACGGCAAAGTCATCGTAGAGTTGAAAACCGTCAACGGCCTGAGCAAGGCGCATTACGCTCAGGTCCGCTCCTACCTGAAAGCCACGGATCTGAACGTAGGTCTCCTCGTCAACTTCGCCGGAGAGAAAGCAGACTTCCGACGAATCGAAAACGACAAGTCTGGTTACACATGAGCGCCGTTGTGTACGCCGTTGTGTAAGAAACAGGAGATACGGCGATGTTGGCGATACGGAGATAAATCAAAATAGTTATCCCCTTATCTCCCTTATCCCCCTCATCTCCTTTTGCTTACACACCACCCACGCCCCGACGAATCGAAAACGACAAGTCTGGTTACACATGACCGCCGTTGTGTAACAAACAGGAGATACGGCGATGTGGGCGATAGAGAGATAAATCAAAGTCGTTATCCCCTTATCTCCCTAATCCCCCTATCTCCTTTTGCTTACACATCCCCCTATCTCCTTTTGCTTACACACCCCCCACGCCCAAACGAACCTCATGCGCCTGAAAGGAATCGCCCTCAAAGCCGCCCGTAAGTTCGCCGAAACCCCCGCCGGAGCCCGTATTCTTCGGCTGAAAGTGTTTCGGGACTACGACGTCAACTCCCTGCTTCGATTGCCCGCTGAGTCGCGCCGACCGCTGGCGGTGCACGCCGGGCCGCTGGCACAGAAGACCCGCCGTGGCTGGCGGGGCGCCGACCTGGGCATCCCCTCCCCACCCCCGGGGCGCACCACCATCGCCGAGTTGCAACGCGCCTACCGAGCCGGTGAGACGACTCCGCTGGAAGTGCTCTCCCACATCGAGGGCCGGGTGCGAAGCGAAGACTTCGGTCAGTCCGTGTCCAGCCCCTTTCACAGCCTCGACTTCCAGCGCGCACGCCGCGCCGCCGAGACCAGCACCACCCGCCATCGCGACGGCGAACCGCTGGGGCCGCTTGACGGCATTCCCATCCCCGTCAAAGACCACTTCCTGATGGAGGGGCTGAACGTCGACGCCGGCAGCGCCCACCTGGATCATCGCTCAGAGACCGACGCCCATTTGGTAGAAGTGCTGCGCGACGCCGGCGCCATCCTCTTCGCGACCACCCACACCACCGAATGGGGCATGGACCCCTGTGGGTTCTCTCAACACGGAGCAATGCCCCGAAACGTCTACGATTCGGACTTCAGCGCCGGCGGGTCGTCCACCGGCACCGGCGTAGCCGTCTCCCTGGGGTTCGCCCCGGTGGGCGTCGGCTCCGACGGCGGCGGCTCCATCCGCATCCCCTCGGCGATGAACGGAATCTTCGGGCTGAAACCGACCTTTGTTCGCATCGGGCGCACCGGCGATCTGTTCGCCGGCAATTCGGTCTCCGCTACGGGACCTCTGGGCACGTCTACCGCCGACGTGGTCGAATTCTTAGCCGTCGCCGCCACCGCCGATGACCCCGACGATCCGGCGCGCCGCTGGGGGCCACGACAGCGCAACCTGGCGGACCGCTGGCGCCGCGCGCTCGGCCGGGGCGTCGATGGCTGCCGTATCGGCATCTTCCGGCGCGAATGGGAAGAGCTCGACAGTGCGCTGCACCAGCGCACACTCCACGCAGTCCAACAACTCGAAAAAGACGGCGCCGAGCTCGTCGATATCGACATCCCACTCGCCAGCCACGCCCCCGCCATCGGCATGCTGACCATCGGCATGGAGACACTGGCCAATCTGCAGGACGAGTACGCCCACCACCGCGAGCAATTCAGCGATTCGCTGCGGATGTCGTTGTCGATGTTCTCCACCATCGATGCCCTCGATTTTATGGCTGCCCGCCGCACCCGCGCCGCGCTTCGCCACCGGGTGCGCGACGTGCTCGACGACGTCGATCTGATCGCGCTGCCCACCACTCGAACCACGGCCGCACACTACCCCGCCGATCTGGGCGACACCCCTTTTGTCGACGTCAACGCCATCGGGGACATGACCCGGTTTACCTTTCTGGCCAACGTCACCGGTCTGCCCGCCGGAACCGTCCCGGTGGGCCGGCACAAGGGACTGCCCTTCGGCGTCCAGTTCGTCGGCGGCGCCTGGGACGAAGCCTCCGTCATCGCCGCGATGGCCCACGCCGAACGCCAGGGCTGGGCCCGGCTGATTCCTCCCCCTGGCACATCCGTATTGCTCTGAACACCACAACCACCGCCTCCAAGACTCGGAGGCGGTGGCCACACTGTGAACTCACAGCGTTATTCGACGTAGCAGTCCCCGGACCATCCTCCGGCATCGTCACAGAATCCGTCGTGACCCAGTCCGATTCCCGCACAACTGCCCAGCGGGCCTTCGCAAATATCTCCGTGACACGAAAAGCCCACGGTCACCTCTTCGTCGTTGCACACACATACCAACACATCCTCACTGGCTCCCGCTTCGCTCATGCAGTCATCGTAATCACTGCAGGAAGCGCCGAAGGGGTTGGCATCTTCGCACTGTTGGGTCATCTCGAATACCACCCCGGCGTACGCTCCGTCGGTGAGGTCCTCGACTTCAGCGGTGACAACATCGCCGTCGAGATGTGAACCCGGAATCACACCCAGCCCACGATCCATCCCGATGACCCTGCCCGATTCATCTCCCGAACTGCTGACTGCAATCTCCACGGTCGCCGAGGCCCCAAGCTCGTCGATCGAATCAAAGTCGGCAATAGCGGCTACCTGATAGGTGTCGGTGTCATGCTCGTCATCGGCCCCGCCGCCGTCCTGACGTATCTGCTCGGAGATGTTGGTCACCGTCACTTCCGTCTCTTCGTCAAACGCACCAGCCCCAAATTCAATGCTGAAGTTTCCGTCCGAGCTCTCGGCGGTGCCTCCCGACTCGTCAATGGTGGTTTCCGCTTCATAGTCTCCACCTCCGGGACTGATTTGATCGAAGTCGAACGCCCCGTAGCGAGAGAAGCTATACAGCGGGGCGACCACGGTGCCGTCTTCTACCGAAGAGCCGGCCACCGGCATCGGGTAGGGCCCGTCCCCAACCCTTCCAAGCTGGATATCGCCACCACCTTCTTCCCGCAACTGGACCGAGACCGTTACAGCATCCTCCAGCGATCCATCCAGTTCGAATCCATACAATCCAGAGTGCAGCTCGTCGTGAGCGGACCCATCGTATTCGCTGATCGTCAGCTCTGCGGACTCGGCCAACGCGCCTTCCGGAAAGTCAATGGATACTTCACCGTCGTCGCTCTGCACTGTACCGCCCTCAGGTCCCACAGTATGGGTGGCTGACTCGCCCTCACCTGGCTGCTCATCATTGTTGCATCCCAGTGCCAGAGCCAGCAGCAAGGAGAGAACAAGCAACCTTCTCAGATTCACATTCATCATCGCACTCCATTTGGTTTTCCGGGACATCAACGGCTATCGTCGGCTCGGTGAGCAGTCACTTCCGGGCCAAAATACCGCAACGCCAACTGACCGCTAGACTCCCGGCTTTCAGTGGCAATTTATACCAGAGCCCTCACATTCCACCTGCTCACGTTACGATGCTCATCAGCCTACCTGATTGCACATCGGTTTAGGAATAGCCGACAGGACGATCTTTTCTGTTTGCCATCAGGATCCCCATCCAGTAAGGTCGCCAATCTAATGAAGTACAACACTTGTGGTGGTCGGGCACGGCACGTGACGCTGTTAGGACTGTGGTCCCGCTGAACTACCGGCGAATTATCGCTTTCCCCCCGCATTTCCGGTACTCTCCATGGATCAACGAAAGAACCTGCTCGATGATCTGGGCCCCGAAGATCTGCGCCAGAAAGCAGAGGCACGACTCGCGCAGCTCGACGTTACCGACCAGCAAGAGATGTCCCCGGAGCAGATGCGGCGCGAAATCCAGCTCAAGCGCATCGAAATCGAGCTTCAGAAAGAGCAGATTGACCGCTACAAACAGCAGCTCAAACAGTCCAGACAGCGCTATCGCGACCTCTACTTCAACGCCCCCGTCGGGTATGTCAGCCTCGATGAAGAGGGCATTGTCGGGGAGTCGAACTACATGGCCGCCGAGCTGTTGGGAGCAAACCGAGAGTCCATCGCCGACACTCCGCTGAGACAATTCTTAAAGCCCTGCTGTCACCGCCGACTTCGCGAACACATCGACAACACCCTCGACAATCCGGGGGTTCACCAGTGTGAGCTTCAGGTGGAACTTCCCACTGATACCACCACCTTTGTTCGCATCATGAGCATCGCCGTGGAGGACGACGAAACGGGTCGAAAGCAGTGCCGATCGGCGTTGTTCGACGTCACGGACAAGCAACGGGCCCATGAGAAAACTGAGCAGCTCGAAGAACAGCTCCAACACTCCCACCGGCTCCAGACCATCGGCCGACTCGCCGGAGGCATTGCCCACGATTTCAACAACCTGCTCACCCTGATCATCGGCTACTCCAAGCTGGCGATCAACCAGTTGCCCGAGGACCACTCACTGGAGAAGCATGTCCGCCAGATCAACAAGGCCGGGCACCACGCCGGTGAATTGATCGACCAGCTTCTGGCGTTCAGCCGCGCCGATGACACGCGCCGCTGCGTCATCGAGCCTAACGAACTGATCGACGAGATGGAGACGATGTTCGACCGGCTCATCGGCGACGACATCGAGCTGCACACCCGCCTTCAGGCCCCGCTTGGCTCCATCCAATTTGACACCGCTCAATTCAAGCAGGTGCTGCTGAATCTGGTGGTCAACGCCCGGGACGCCATGTCCGAAGGCGGAAACCTCTACATCCGCACCCGCAACGTCACCCTGACCGACGGGGCCGCCGCCCGCATCGATCTCGATGGAGGCCCCCACGTGGTCGTGGAAGTTGAAGACGAAGGCGACGGCATCCCACCGGAGGTCATCCCTCACATCTTCAAGCCCTTTTTCACCACCAAATCCACCGAAAACAATCACGGATTCGGGCTGTCGACCACCTATGGAATCGTGCGCCGCCACGGGGGAGCCATCGACGTGGTCAGCGACCCCGACAGCGGCACCACCTTCTGCATCTACCTGCCCCGAGTGGACGAATCCAACATTGACGACGAACAAGAACAGACCCGTGACGTGGTGCTAGTGGTCGACGACCAGCCGGATCTGCGCGATTTTGCCTCCCTGGTCATCGAAGAACTAGACGTGGAAGTGCTCACCGCCCCCTCCCCGGAGGAAGCGGTGCAGCTTTCCCAGGCCTGCGGCCCGGAGTTGGCACTTGTGGTCACCGACGTGACGATGCCCGGGCTTAGCGGCCCTCAACTGTTCAAACGGATCCGCCGAGTCCATCCCAACGCCGAAGTGCTGTACATCTCCGGATACGACCTCAGCACCCTTCAGCAGGACACGGATATCGACCCCGACGCCCCGCTTCTCAAAAAGCCCTTCAGCCCTGACAAACTCCAGAGCAAGGTTACTGATCTTATCGGTGACCCCGATCGCGACGACTGAGCCCGGCTACTACTGAATCCAGACAACATCGCTGATCTGTTCGTCGCGCAGAAACCGAAGGTGACGATACTCCTTCATCTGTTCGGCCGCCTCGCCCTGTGTGGAGACCGGAATCACCGTGACCACCCGTTTTGGGTCCGCCCCCCGGCGCACCAGCCGCGAAGGGATGCCGTGGCCCCGCTGGACATGTCCCCGCCCCGCCAGAACAAGCATCCGCTCCATCGATTCGGCGATCTCCATGTATTCGAACGCCGTCTCCGCCATCGTCTCGTCCCACACCAGTTGTGCTTCGTAAAACCGCTCGAACGCCTCGTCGTCGTCTCCTCCGGGATGTGCTTCGAACACTTCCCGAAGCACCCGTCGATACTCCCTGTTGTCGAGATCGATGTCGGGCAACGCTTCTCGGTCCTTCTCATCGAGACCTTCCAGCCCCACTTCTCCGACCTGTCGGACCAGCTCTCGGGTGGCATTCAGTCCGATTAGTGGTTGTTCAAACTGGCGGGCGCGCCGCCAGATCGAGGCGTAATACTCTTTATCGAACCCCCAGCGCTTCTCCCATTCCACCCGCTGAAGCATCTC
>SKMT01000182.1 GCA_007120915.1 Myxococcales bacterium
AACTCCATCGCCCGGCCCGGCCCTGGTGCGCGGCGAAGATCGAGGATGCCGCCCTGCCGCTCTACGCCCTGGCCACCGCCGCGTTGGCCGATGGCGATGAGGAACTCGTCCGCGCTTCGCGCTGCATGGCCGAAGGCTACCTGGCGCGGCTGAAGGGCGTTGACTGGAAGACCGATCCCTCGTCCTTCGGTGGCTTCGTCATCAAGAGCCTGATGGTGGCGGCGCGGCGGCTGGGCAGCGAAGCGGCTCTGGAGGCGGCGGGCATCCTCGTTGGCCAGGTCGTGGCGGGAAGCGCCTTCACGCCCGACAACCGCTTCGGCCCCAAGGCCCACGTCCATGGCAACCTGCGCACCCTCACCGGCCTGGCCGACTACGCTCTGACCACCGGCGATGCCGCCCTGTTCAGCCGCTGCGAGGCCCTGTATCGCCACACCTGGAGCCTGGGCACCGCCTTCGGCTTCATCCCGGAAATCGCCAACTGGCGGTCCAGCGACCTGATCGCCTGCGAAACCTGCGCCCTGATGGACCTGGCCTGCCTGGGCCTGACCCTGGCCAACCACGGCCACGCTGAGCATTGGGACGGTCTGGAACGTCTGATGCGCAACCATCTGGTCGGTCCGCTTCGCCACCTGGAGAGGCAGGCCCAGCGGATTCGCCGGGGAGACTTCGATGTCGATCTGCGGCGACGACAATCCGGCGAGATCGGGATTCTGGAAGAGACTTTTTCCCAGATGGCCGAGGAACTCGACGAGCTGGTGCAGTCGCTGGAGAAACAACGGGAATTTGGCCAGGCCGTCGTCAGACATGCTCCGGCGGCGGTGGTGGCGCACCGGGATGGCGACATCCTGATCGCCAATCCCCAACTGGAGCAGATCACCGGGGTGAGCAAGCCCGACAGCATCGATGCGTTGATCGAGGTGTTTCATCCCGAAGACCGCGATCAGGCTCGCCACCGGGGCCTGGTGGTGGGCGACGAACAGACGGTCGAACCGGTGCAGCTTCGGGTGGTGGACCAAGAGGGAGGACAGAAGGATCTGGAGGTTGTGTCGGTGGCGTTGGACTACGGCGATGAGCAGGCGGTGCTGACAGTGCTGCGCGACACGACCCACCGCAGGGAGATGACGGCGCGGATGATGCAGATGGACCGCGCCATCTCCATCGGAACGCTCGCCGGGGGGATGGGCCACGAGATCAACAATCCCCTCAGTTTCGTGCTGTCGAACCTGGAGTATTCGCTGCGGCGTCTCGATTCGGTCCCCGATGAAGAGACGGAACACCTGGAGGAGGCGCTTCGGGAGGCCCGCGACGGCGCCGAACGGATCCGTGACATCGTGGATCGACTGCGCGGATTCAGCGTGCGCGAGGAGTCGGTCCATGAACTTCTGAGGCTAGAAGATCCGCTGGAGTCCGCCATCCAGATCGCCCACGGTCAGATTCGCCACCGCGCACAGCTTCAGACCGACTTTGAGGATGTGCCACTGGTTCGAGGTGACACCTCGCGGCTGGCTCAGTTGTTCGTGAATCTGCTGATCAACGCCGCCCAGGCTGTCGACGAGGGCAACGTCGATGATGATACCATTTCGGTGCGCCTGTTCGGTGAATCGGATCAGGTGGTCGTCGAAATCGAGGATACGGGCTGCGGGATCGACGAGGAGCAGGCGGACCGGATCTTCGATCCCTTCTTTACCACCAAAGATCCACGAGAAGGCACAGGGTTGGGGCTTGCGAGCTGCCAGAACATCGTCGAATCGCACGGTGGATTTCTCAGCTTCGACAGCGAATCGGGGGAGGGGACGACGTTTCGGGTGTCACTGCCGGCGGTGCCCAGTTCCACGCAACCGGAGGATGACGACGACGCGACGACCGACGGTAGCATCGAGTCGATAGCAGTGGTCGATGATGAAGAGATGGTCGGCAAGATGTTCTCCCGGATGCTGCCGGACTACCAGGTCGACACCATGACCGATGCCCAGACCTTCCTGGACCGACTCGAAGAGGGCGAACAGTACGACCTGGTGTTCTGCGATCTTCTGATGCCCCAGACAACGGGGATGGACCTGTACGACATCATCGGGGAGAACTACCCGGAACTGAAACGGCGGATGGTCTTTGTGACGGGCGGGGCGTTTACCCGCAGGGCCGACGAGTTCTTGCAACGGGTCGACGCGCCGGTGTTGTACAAGCCGTTCGGTGTGGATGATGTGGTTGAGGTGGTGGAGCGGTTTGCGGGGGGGAGTTAGTTGTTGGTTATTGGGCGCTGGGTGCTGGGCGCTGGGTGCTGGGCGGTGGATGCTGGGTGCTGGGCGCTGGGTGCTGGGCGCTGGGTGCTGGGCGCTGGGTGCTGGGTGCTGGGTGCTGGGTGCTGGGCGCTGGGCGCTGGGTGCTGGGCGCTGGGTGCTGGGTGCTGGGCGCTGGTCGGTGGTAGACTGCGGGGCGTGCGTGGATGTGGTGCTGTCGCAGATGTTGGTGAGGACGGATCTCGATGCTTCCAACGATACAACTGGCCTCGACCATCGGTGGTTGTATGACCCTGATGCTCATCGCCGCCGCGGTGTGGATTATCGGCGCCATCGTCAGCGGGCCGCCGCCTCGGAAGGAGGGCGGGCCGGGGGGTGGGCCGACGCCGGAAGACGACGATGATCATGCGCATGGCCACGCTCATGATCACGCGTAGATGGTTATTGGTTATTGGTTATTGGTTATTGGTTGGTGGACCGTGGGGGTTCATCGCTCGACCAGTAGCCCCGGGCTAGCCGCAGTTCAGGCTGCCCGGGGGACTGAGACTCGGTTGGTTACTGGTGGTTGGTTACTGGTTATTGGTTGTTGGTCGTTGATCCGTGGAGGTTCATCGCTCGACCAGTAGCCCCGGGCCAGCCGCAGTTCAGGCTGCCCGGGGGACTGAGGTTCGACCTATCTGAGGAGGCCAGCTCGTCGTTTCATCGATGTTGCACGTCAACCAGTTACTGAAACAGCAAGAGGGAGGATTGGTGCGTTTGCGGGGGGGATGGTTGCGTTTGTGCCGGTGGCATGAAACATGCTTGATCTTCGTTGCCCCGGCGGTGGATCGCTGTCGGGGGAGATTTCCGCATGATTCGAAGCGCAGTCATTTTCCTCGTTGAACGGGAGTACCGATGAGACGTCCATCCGCTGGGAGTTGTTGGCATTCGAAGCTGGTTTTTGCCCTGGTTGCTATGGCCGGGGTTTTGCTTGTGGTTGTGGCGGGTTGTTCGACGCCGTCGCCGGCCGATGATCAGCCCGATCCCGCCGAACATCAGCAGCACGATGACGAGCAGGCCGACGACCACGATCATGATGACGAACAGGCCGATGAGCACGACCACGACCATGATCACGACCACGGTGACTCCGACCACCATCACCACAGCTTTGACGACCCCGAAGAGTACGCCGAACGCTGGAACGACCCGGAGCGCGACGAGTGGCAGCAGCCCGAAGAGGTCATCGAGGCGATGGGCGTCGAAGAGGGAATGACCGTGGCCGATCTTGGCGCGGGCACCGGCTACTTCGTCCCCTTTCTGTCGGAGGCGGTCGGCGATGACGGCACCGTGATTGCGGTGGACATCGAAGAGTCGATGCTCGAGTTCATCGAGGCGATGGCCGACGAGAAGGGGCTCGAAAACGTCGAGACCGTGCTCGCCGAGGCCGATCACTCCGGGCTGGAGGAGTCGTCGGTAGATCGGATTCTGACGGTCAACACCTGGCATCACATCCCGAACCGCGAAGACTACGCGGCGCATCTGGCCGAAACGCTGACCGACGGCGGTTCGGTGTGGAACGTCGACTTTCACGAAGATTCGCCCGTCGGGCCTCCCGAAGACCATCGGCTCGACCCGCAGGTGGTCATCGACGAGATGGAAGCCGGTGGGCTGGATGCCTACGAACATGAGTTGAGGCTGGAGCGGCAGTACATCGTCGTCGGAAGGCTGGATGGTTAGGCGCTGGGTGCTGGGCGCTGGGTGCTGGGCGCTGGGTGCTGGGTACTGGGCGCTGGGTGCTGGGTGCTGGGTGCTGGGTGCTGGGTGCTGGGTGCTGGGTACTGGGCGCTGGGCGCTGGGTGCTGGGTGCTGGGCGCTGGGCGCTGAGGACTGATTGCGGAACGTTCAATGGCGGAAACCGAGACGACAACTTCTGAGGGCGAACAGGGGGCTCAGCCGCGGGTGATCGGGCCCTGGGGTGGGTTGGCGATCGTGATCGGGTCGATGCTGGGGATCGGTATCTTTATCACGCCGCCGCAGGTGGCGACGCATCTGCCTTCGCTGGGGTGGTATCTTGCGGCCTGGGCCGCCGGTGGTGTGATCGCGTACTGCGGTGCCGTCGCTTACGCGGAGCTGGGCACCCGGTTTCCGAAGGCCGGGGGCGATTATGTATTTTTGCGCCAGGCCTTTGGTCCATCGCTGTCGTTTGGGGCGGGCTGGCTTCTGTTCGCCGGGGTGTTTACCGGGTCGGTGGCCACGATGTCGGTGCCGCTCGCGGAGTTTCAGCTCCCCGTTTTGCTGGGTCCGGTTGTCGAGATCGACCCGCATCAGTTGTTGTGGAGTCTGGGGTTTATCGAGGTGACGGTGGCCCGGGCATCTGCGGTGGGTGTGATCGTTGCGCTGACGGTGCTCAACATTCTGGGCACTCGTCTTTCGGCGGGCGTCCAGGTGGCGCTGACCGGGATTCCGATGGCGCTTCTGGCGGTGGCAGCGGTGGTGATCTTCGTGACGATGGAGCCGGCGACACTGCAAGTTGCCGAGGTTGTCGACGATGAGCCAGTGGTCTCCTTTGGGCGCGCCGTGCTGGCGATCTACTTTGCGTACGCCGGGTGGAACGCGCTGGCTTATGTCGGCGGTGAGATGAAAGATCCGGGCGAGACGATTCCGAAGTCGCTTCTGGGTGGGACGGTCATCATCACGGCGTTGTACATGCTGTTGGCGGCGGGGTTTGTGTACGTGCTGGGCATCGGCGGGATCCAGGAGGTGATGGAGGCGGGCACGGCGGTCGCCGACGCTGTCGCCGGGGGCCGGGTGGGCTGGGCGATGGCGCGTCGGGGAGACCTGGTCTCGTCGATGGGGCGGCTCAGCTCAAAGTACGACACCCCGGACCGGGCGCTGGTCCTTCAGGCGGTGCTGGCGGGGGTGTTGGTGATGACGGGCACCTTCGAGATGCTTCTGGAGCTGACGAGCATCGCCATGTTTCTGATGGGGGCGCTGACGGTGGGAGCGCTGTTCGTGATCCGCAGCCGCGACGGCGATGACGCACCCTATCAGGCTACGGGCTATCCCTGGGTGCCGGCGGTGTTCATCGTGGTGAGCGTGGTGATCATCGCCGCCAGCCTGTTCCGCGCCGTCGCCGGGGAGGATGGGGGCACCGCCGAGTCCATCGTTCCCCTCGCCGGCATCGGGGTGTTCGTGGTGATGTGGGCGGGCCACTGGTTGGTGAAGGACCGGACGTGAACACCGGAGCAAAGATAGGATGACAACCCTTCTGCGAGACTACGGCCCGGGGCTGTTGCTGTTGGCGATCATTGCGTCGACGGCGGTATTTCTGGCCCAGTTTCTGCCCGACTACATCGGGGCGGTGTTTCTGGCAGTGGTGCTCGGCGTGGTGGTGGCCAACATCTTCCAGCCCGACCCGCTGGTGTACGACAAGGGAGTGCGGCTGGGGCTGAAGAAGTTTCTGAAGGTCGCAATTGTACTCCTGGGAGCGGGCATCACCTTCCAGGAGATCGCCGGGTTCGGCGGGGAGGCGGTGGCGATCATTCTGGTGCTCATCGGCTTTGTGTTCGCCTCCACCATGGTGCTGGGCAAGCTGATGGGGATCGGGCTTCGCAAGATGCTGTTGATCGCGGTGGGGATCTCGATCTGCGGGAACACAGCGGTGGCGACGACGGCCCCCCTTGTGGATGCGCGGGACGACGAGGTGGCGATGGCGGTGGGGATCGTCACTTTGTTCGGCGTGCTGGGCGTGGTGCTGTATCCGTTTATCGGGTTGTTTCTCGAGCTTCCGGATCTGTTGTTCGGGATGTGGGCGGGCACGGCGATCAACGACACTTCTCAGGTGGTGGCCGCCGGGTTCATCTACAGCGAGGAGGCGGGCACGGTGGCCACGACCATCAAGCTGGCGCGCAACGTCATGATTGTGCCCGTGGTGGTGGGGGTGGGCTACTACTGGGCGAAAAAGACCAGCGAAGAATCGGGCGAGAAGGCGGGGATCGTCGAGATCTTTCCGACGTTCGTGCTCGGCTTCGTCATCCTGGCGCTGTTGAACAGCATCGGGGTGATCCCGGAGACGCTCGCGGAGTTGATGGTCGATGTGTCCGGGTTTCTGATCTTGCTTGCGCTGTCGGGGATCGGGCTGGGGGTGCGGTTTCAGGCGTTCACCAAGATCGGAGCCAGACCCTTCG
>SKMT01000462.1 GCA_007120915.1 Myxococcales bacterium
AATTAATGAGGGCGGTACGCACCGCGGACTTTCCTCCCATCCGTCAGCAGTGCCCGAGGTTGTCGGCACAACTGGCCGATATTATCGACCGGGCGCTGCAGCGAGATCGGCGCTATCGCTTCGAGAGCGCGCTGGAGATGAAACGGGCTCTTCGTGCCTACTGCGATCAGCAACCGCAGCGATATGACCGGATGAAGCTGGCCGATATTGTGCAGCGTTACGCCGGCGACGAACAGATGTACCAGCAGTTGGAGCCGATGGGCTCCGGGGAGTACTCCGCCGACGGGTCGAGCCTGATCTACGGGATGGAAGAGCAGGCAGCCGAAGAGTTTGAGGAGGGGGGGCCAACTCTGGTGTTCGACCGCGGGGAGACTTCACCACCGGCGGGCCAACCGACACCGGGGCCGCAACGGAAGCCCGCCTCCGGGCAAGGTGGGGCCAACCGTCTGGTTCCAGCGAAGGAGGAGACCACGGCACAGACCAGTTTCGATACGAAGCAGTGGATCGTGGCTGCGCGCAATTTGCACCGGCGCATTCCCCAGCCGTATCGCGACTACGCCCCCTTTGCCGGGGTGGTAGCCGTAGGCGCTGTGATCCTGATGATGATGTGGGCCGTCGCCGGGGTAGTCGGCGAGGATACGGAACCGACCGATCAGGCGCTGGCACAACTGGAAGAAGGGGAGGTGAAGGTCACATCGCTGCCGCAGGGAGCAGAGCTGTACCTTGGGGGCCGAAGTATGGGGCAGACACCGGTGACCCTTCAATTCGACGAGGGGGAGTCGGTCAATCTACAGCTTGAGTATGACGGGTATCACCCCGAGGAGTTCGAGATGACGGCGGGGGGCGATCCGGTGCGAATGGTGCGGCTGGAGCCGAAGACGGCCACCGTGGCGGTGGTGTCGGATCCGTCGGGCAAGAAGGTGTATCTGGATGACGAACCACGCGGCACTGCTCCGGTGATGATTGACGGGCTGAACCCGGAGACAAGTTACGAGCTTGAGGTGAAGGGCACCGATGAGCAGAGCGAAGAGCGTACCATTGAATGGGGGGATGCCGAGGATCTGCGCAAAGTCGTGGAGCTGGAGTTTGACGACGAGGAAGAGGACGAAGAGGAAGACGAAGAAGAAGCTGAAGAAGAGGACGAGCCCACCGCCCAGCCACGTCCGCAGGCCCGGCGCCAGCAGCGGGCACAACCGACGCAGCCGGCCGCTGCGCCCCGTCAGCAACAACAGCAGGAGCCCGAGGAAGAGGAAGATGACGACGACGGACTCGACATCTGGGACCTGGACGAGGGGGAGGATGGACGGCTGACAGTGCGAAGCGCCGATGACGGGGGGCGCATTTACGTCGACGGCAATATCGTTAAGGATGATACCGCTCTGGTGGGCCACTCCCTGGAGCCTGGAACCTACGAGGTGAAGGTCTATTTCGAGTCGACCGGCGAACACTCGGAGACGCGGCACGTCGAGATCGAACCGGGAGCGTCATCGACGGTGCGGTTTCGACCATAATCACAGTCTCGGAGGGCGCGACGACCGCCGATGACTCCAACGAAGAGCGAGAGGAGTAACAATGAGCAACGTGATGCCACCGGAGAGCGAAGAGAAGTCATCGGCAGGTCAGGACCGGCGCAGCTCGGTACGGGTTCGCAGCCGGTTGCCCTGCCTGGTGGAGCCGATCAGCGACGACGAGATCCCGAAGTTCGAGGCGCGGATTCTGGATGCGGCGGTGGTGGAGTCGGACGGAGTGATGCACGATGCCGTTGACTGGCGCGATCACAGCGAGGACTTGAGCAATGAGATGGTGTTCGTGCTCAACGAGATCCGTGCGCTTCGACAGCAATTAACGGAAGTACAACGGGTCATCGAGCGCAGCAATCAGACCGCGCTGAAGCGCCGGTGGGTGGAGCTGAACGTCAACGGGTTGTGGATGCCCGCCGACGCCTCGGAACACGACTGGGCTGAGGGAGACTACGCTTCGATCCGGGTGCAGATCCCCAGCATCCACACCCCGGAGATTCTCGCCGTGGGCGAAGTGCTTCGCATCGATGAAGCGGATCAACGGCAGGGAACGGCGTTTGAGTTCCGCAGCATCTCCCAGCCTCACAAGCGAGCCATCGCAAGCTATGCGCTTCGGCGCGAGCGCCAGAAGGCGCGAAGTGAGCGGCTCGACATCGATTTTGGGTGATAAATAGCTGTTCGAAATTGCACTACACTTCTCACTTGTTCTGAACGACGAGGACGGTGTTGCGACTCCTCCGGATAGCGCTGCTAGCCCGGAAATCTCACGCAAATGCTATTGCGACTTCGCAGATGCCCACGCTCACTGGCGCTGCACCGCTCCCGCTGGTCGCTCTCCCTCCACAATGCGCAACATTGCGTCGGTCGTCATCATCCAGTGAGCGTGGGCTCTGCTGTGTCTCATTACACATCTGCGTGAAATCTCCGGGCTATACCGTCGTCATCGCGCCTTGCCCTCGTCGTCCAGCCCGGCGTGACCGAGTGTAGCGCAATTACGAATAGCTATTTGGTCCCCATCCGGAAACCCCGGAATTTCGCAGATACCGGCTGAAATTCCGATCTCGTCATTCGTTCAACACTTGAAGTAACCTCCGGATACTACTGCGGTTTCACGCAATAACGAGTTCGGCAATTTCATCTCGGCCCTGCTCAGATTCGGGGTTTCCGGATGGGAACTATTTGTTTCGGGGGGGGGATGAAACTTTTCAGCTCTCGGATTTCGGATTCACGTTCAGTTCAACTTTTACTTCTGTCATCTGGCTCTCGCGTGTTTCTCTGAGATCGGTCGCAGAGCATCCGACAGAAGTGGAAGCGAAAGTAAAACTGAATCCGAGATCCGAGAACTGTGAAGTAACCGCCAGGGGCGGTCCCTTGTTGGTAACGCAGCCACTGGTGCACTACACTGCCGAAGACGGGGTAGATTCTTTGGTCGGCACAGTGTGGACGTCACTGCATTGAGGTGCATCGATGGGCAGGATGAACGTGCAGCAATGGATGAAGTGGGTGGTGGTTGTCGGCGTGGTGTTGATGGCGATCGGTTGTGGACGCTCATCGCTTCACGGCGACTGTACAAGCGATGAAGAATGCGGTGAGGGGCTGGCCTGCGAAGGCGGGGTGTGTGTGCCGGAAGACGAGGCGGTCAACGTCGCGGAGTGTACCAGCGACGAGGACTGCGGTGAACCGGTGTGCCGCATCGGCGAGACCGGCGGATGTGTGGGCGATGTGTGCAACGAGGAGACCGGACAGTGCGAGATCGCCGGCTGTGATCCGGGGTGCGGGGAGGACGAATATCAGGACGGGTGCATCTGCATCCCCGAGGAATGTGACGACGACGATGATTGCCAGGGCCAGATCTGTGCGGACGGGATGTGCCGGCCCTGCGCCAGCGACGCGGAGTGCAGCGACGACGGCTCCAAGGTGTGCAGCGGTGGGTTTTGCGAGCCCAACGTCGAATGTGTCGATGACGACGATTGCCGAACCCACGAGAGGTGTGAGGGCGACAGTTGTGTGCTTCGCCCGGACTGTACGTTCGATGATGACTGCGACGAGGACGAGCGATGTGTCGGTGGGGTGTGCACCTACACTCCGGAGTGCGAAGACGATGACGATTGTGGCAGCCAGGCCGAGTGCGTCGGCGGGTACTGCCAGGCCGATGTGTGCCGTGGCAACGACGAATGCCCCGACGACGAGCTGTGCGATGGCGGGGAGTGTGTCCCCCCACCGATTGCGCTCTCCTGCGAAGTGGTGACTCCGTCCCAGACGATCACCCCCGGGGAGCAGGTGGAGTTGAACGCCTTCGCCTATGACCAGCAGGGCAACGGGGTGGCGGCGACATTTTCCTGGGAGTCCTCGAACGAGTCGGTCGCCGAAATTCAGGGCAATGAGCTGGTCGGCGGCGACAGCTCCGGGACCACCACGGTCACCGCCACGCTGCAAGGTGGCGATCCGGTCAGTTGCGACGGTTCGCCGACGTTCAACAATCCGGGGCCGCCGCCGGTCGACGAGATTCGGGTGGGGGTGCGCCACATGGAGACCGGAGAGCCTATCGAGAATGCAGAGGTGTTCATCGATGGGGTCAGCGAGCTGACCGACGGGGCCGGATTCGCCGATCTGCCGGACCCCACTGATGATGCCGGTGTCGACGACTACAAGGTCAGTGTGTTCCACGACGACTATAATTACGTGACCGTCAAGGGCGTGGAGTCCGACGATATTCGTATCCCGGTCAGCCCGAGATCGGGCACCGGACCGGTCGCCGGGTTTACCGGTCAGTTCGATACGGCGGCGATTCACACCTCCGGGGATATCGAGCTGGGGATGGCCGGTGCCAGTATCGCCGGGGATCTGCTCGATCTGAATCTGGAGCGGTTGTTCGGCGATCCGTTCTACACGGAGTTTGAATTGTTTGGTTTCGGTGCCGGCGAGGTGCCGATGCCCGGAGGCGTTACGGCACACGGCGAGATCTTCGGGAGCCAACTCGACGGCAAGCAGACGTACTACGTCCAGTCTGCCGGAGGGCCTCGGCTGGCCTGGGGGATCGCCGGGCAGGTCGACCCCGACGAACTGTTGGATCTGGTGACCAGCCCGCCCGACGACATTGTCTCGGCGATCGGAATGGTGCTTCCGTTGTTCAGTCGGTTTGATCACGCCCAGCAGTCGAAGGTGCTCGACGCGAAGCCGCGGGTGTTGGACGTTCAGGATATCAATAACAGCGGGAACACCAACGAGTGGTTGCCGGACTATGACGCGTTTCCGGAAGAGGATCTGATGCCATCGGTGCGACAGGATCTGACCACAGAGGTCGACATTTCGGCGCTGCCGCAGTTTAACGGCGAGCAGGCAGAGGTTGCGGTGTTGCTGGGCGGGACTCGGGCGGGAGATCTGGGAGTGGTTCCGCTGGGAATCAGTGCCATTGCCGATGAAGACGGTACCGGCCAGCCCGACAGCCAGACGCTGTACATGGCCCCGCCGTACGGCTCGGCGGTCGGTGGGCGGTACAACGTGATCGCCATTGCGATCGACGCCGATCCGGGAGCCGAAGGAGCGGTGGGCAACGACCTGTCGATGGCGCTGTGGAACGGCCAGACACTGGCGACGGAGATTTCAATGGGCACCTTTCCGGACTCGTCGACGGGCTGGGTTAACGATGGTGCGCGTGAAGTGGAGGTCGATGATGCGTCAGCCGGGCCTATCTTCCGGGTTCGGCTTATCGATCAGGAACGAAGCTGGGACGTCTGGAAGAAGGACGACAGTGGGGTTGCGGGTCAATTTTCGACCGTGATAGAAGTACCGTCGTCTCCCGCCGGTTGGTCGGATCCGTTCGCGGATGGCGAGGAGGTATTCGTGGATGCGATCTCCACCAGTGTTACTATTGATGATCTGGTGCAATCCGGTGGCGTGGGCCTGCACCGCGTCGGGTTGGTGACCACCAGCTTCAATCGAACGACACTGGAGTGATTGGCCGGCGGCTCCTGCCGCGGGCCCAATTTTAGCGGACCGACACATGCGACATACGATTGTAGGCGTCATCGCCGTACTACTCTTGATTGGTGGCTGCTGGGTGGCGAAGGACCGGTCGTCGGTACAGGACGCCGACCCGGCCCAGGATGTCTTCGCCCAACAGCAGCAGGACGAGGAGGACGACGAGCCGGTCTCCGGGGCCGACAAGCTCGATGATCCACTGCCAGATCTGGAGGGAGAGCACTACGAGGCGTTCGATCTTCTGGTGAACCGACCACTGGCACACCGAAGCAGTGTCAGCGACGAGGGCCGCTCGCTGTGGGTGGTGGGGGGCAACTACGACTTTGTGCGCCATGTGCTGGGCAATCACACCAGAGACTGGCTGTTGGAGCGCGCCGTCGAAGATGCGGAGGGCGAGGACGGTGTCGTCGCCGGGGTGCGCGGCAGCGAGGGCACGTTCAGCGCCGGTGCATACGCCGGGGACGCAGAAGTGTTGGAGGCGCGGGTGTTCAACCCGGCGGTCGATCACAACGAGATGACGGTGACCATCAACGGAGAGGCCGTCGGCACGAAGAAGCTCGACGAGGGCTGGCAGACGGTGAAACTTGAGCTGCCCGAAGAGGTGGTGGGCGACGAAAACGAGATCTTTGTGCGATTTTCGAACCTGGGCCGGATCGACGGGGCGCTTTCGGGCGGCGGGTTCGACTGGGTTCGCATCGGCCCCGAAAAGAGCGGCGATGTAGACGGACCGCATTCGTTGCCACAGACCCAGGAGGGGCCGCTTCAGTTGGGGGCTGGCGAGGGGTTGTCCTGGGTGGTGTGGTGGCACGACGACGCGTCGGTGCAGTTGGAGATCGAGGCTGAGGAGGGCTGCGGTCCCCGGGTGGAGGTGGAGACCCAGGATGGGCAGGGGGGA
>SKMT01000555.1 GCA_007120915.1 Myxococcales bacterium
AGCGGCCCCTCCTCGTCGGGCAGCGTCGACGGAGTGTCGACGACCTGGTCCATATCCCGTTCGCGCTGCATCAGCTCCGAGCGGAACAGGCTGACCGAATTCGGCTGTACACTCACCGGCATCGCCCGAAGATCGGGGATGATCCCCGTGTTCTCCAGCGAGCTGCCGTCGGGAGTCAGATACTGCGCAACCGTCAGCTTCAGCGCCGACGCATCGGGAAACTCATACATAATCTGCACCGTTCCCTTCCCGAAGCTGGTATCTCCCAGCACCAGCGCACGGTCATTCTGCTGCAGCGCACCGGCCACAATCTCGGAGGCCGATGCACTTCCCTCATTGACCAGCACCACGATCGGATAGTCCGGCTCCGTATTCGCCGCCGTCGCCTCATTGGTCTCACGCAGCGTATCGCCCACTCCCACGGTGGAAACAATCCGCCCCTCCTCCAGGAAGATATCGCTGATGTCGATGGACTGATCCAACAGCCCTCCCGGATTGCCGCGCACATCCAGAATCAGCCCCTCGATCCCTCCCATCGTCTCACGAAGCTCGTCCAGATGGGTTCGCACATCCGGGTAGGTGTTCGCCTGGAAGTTGTTGATGCGCAGATAGCCGATCTTGTCTTCCAGAGGCTCGCTTTCGACGCTTTCGATCTCGATGACGTCTCGCTCCAGAGTAAACTGACGGGGATCGGACCAGCCGTCGCGCTGAATCCAGATATCGATCTCGGTGCCCGGCTCCCCGCGCAGCCGATTGACCGCCTCGTTCAGGTTCATGTTCACCGTCGACTCCTCGCCGATGCGCGTGATCCGGTCCTGCGAACGGATCCCTTCCTCGGCGGCCGGTGTGCCATCGATGGGGCTGATCACCGTCAGTTCGTCGTCCTGAATCGAGATCACAATGCCCAGCCCGCCGAACTCCCCACCGGTCTGGGTCTGCATCTCTTCGTAGTGGGTCGGGGTAAGCAGCCCGCTGTGGGGATCGAGGATGGTCACCATCCCGTTGATCGCCGCATACTCGATCTCTTCGATTTCACGCTCGTCGTCTTCCGGAAGATGCTGCTCGACGAACATGAAGATCTCCTTGAGCCGCAGGCTCATCTCCCAGAGACTCTCCATCGCCTGCAGCTCGAAGCCCTCGGTCTGATCCACCACCTGGATTTCCACCCGATCGGGGACCTCATCGCTGTCGTTGCGCTCGTAGTTGACCACAAACTCCGGGATCTCTTCCTGCACCGCGTTCAGCGCTGCCAGAAGCATCTGCCCCGGTTCGATCCGATCGGGCTCCACGTAGTTTTCTTTAATCTGCAGCAGTGCCCGGTTGAAAATACGCAGCGACGAAAGCCGATAGTCGTCATCATCGGCGCTTTCCGCCGACGCCGGCGTGCTGCTCAGATCGAACTGCACCCCTCGCTCACCGAGTTGAACACTGAGGGCAAATGCCACCACCAATGCCACTGCCGCCACCGCGTAGCGGCCCTTTCCTTTTAGAAATTGCATGGAAATCCTGATCCTGTCACGTTAGCTACGCTGAGGTTCTTAACCTGCGTCAGTTGAGTCATTTTCGCAGGGAAGCATAGAGCATCTGCCGCCGGCTCAACAACGTCCCGCATCGTCGCTGAACGAATATAACCTCCGGGGCCACTGTCGCCACCACTCTTAGAGCCGTGGTCTCAGATGCAACGCTGCTTTACCGCTGATGTATTTCACCCACATCCCTTGCAAGTTGCATCCAAACCTGCTTAATTCTGCGGACCAAACCAAGAATGTGCACCGCCCAGAGGGCGGAATTGACTGCAATGCCAACCTGAGGACTGAACAATGATCGCCCGTTTCCGCACCCATTTTCTGGTCGCCATCACCGCCGTTGCGCTCATCGGCGCCGGCTGCGGTGATGACGCCGACGCCGAAAACGACAGCGAACCGACCAACCAGCAACCCGGCGACTACGACGATCCGCCCCTCGAGGATATTGATGCCCTCACCGACGGTGCCCCCTCCAACGACGAGCTGGGCGAAGAGGCGAAGGCCGACGAGACCTTCCCCGCCCAGTTCGATGACCTCGTCGAAAAGCAATCCCCCGTCAGCGACCAGGGCCGCCGTGGCATCTGCTCGATCTTCTCGACTGTCGGGTTGATGGAGCATCTGTACATCCTCAACGAAGACAAACCGAATCCGGAGTTCTCCGAACAACACCTTCAGTGGTCCACCAAAAAAGAGCTGGGTCGATTTACCAACACCTCCGGGTCCAACGCCCAGGTCAACCTGCAGGCCATCAGCCAGGTCGGCGTGGTCGAAGAAGATGTCTGGCCCTATGAGTCGACTCCCTGGGGCCCCTCGGACCACGAAGAATGCGAGGGCGACAACCGACCCACCATCTGCTACACCAACGGCAACCCCGACGACGAAGTCCTCGACGCCCCCCACTACAGCCTACCTGGCGGACGCTTCATCTCCACGCGAACCCGCGACATCAAGGCCCACATGTACAACCAGGGCCAGGCCGTCGTCACCGGCGGTGATTTCTTCTACCAGGCCTGGAACCACGGCGCCTCCGATTTGCCCACCAATGACGAATATCGCCGCCAGGGCTACGTACTCTATCCCAACGAGGTGGACAAAGAGACGAGCCTCGAAGACCGCGTGGGCCACTCCTTCCTTCTGGTCGGATGGGACGACGAGCTGGAAGTGGAGCGGGTCGACGAAAACGGAGAGGTTAAGACCGACGAAGACGGTGAGCCGATCACCGAACAGGGCTTCTTCATCTTCAAAAACAGTTGGGGCACCGGCGGCTGGGGCAGCGACAACCCCCACGGTGACGGCTACGGCTTCATCTCCTACCAGTACGTCGAAGACCATCTCACAGGCCGCGTCGCCGACATCCCCGGGCCCGAACACGTCCCCGACGAAGCCCAGGACGACGAGCCCGACTGCACCGACGACGAACTCGAATGTGACGGCGTCTGCGTGCCCATCGACGAAGACAACTGTGGAGAGTGCGGTGAAAGCTGCGCCGACGGCGAGATCTGCGACTCCAACCAGTGCGTCGCCCCCGAAGGCGAAGAACACAGCTACGAATGGGGTGGCGGCCCGGTGGATATCCCCGATTACGACCCCGACGCCGAAGAACCCGGTGAAGTCACCATCGAACTCGAAGTCGAAAACTCCGGTATCATCGAAGAGGTCGTCAGTGAGGTGTACATCGAGCACACCTGGAACGGCGACCTCCAGATCGACCTGACCCACCCTGACGGCGAGCAAGTCCGGCTTCGCGAAGCCGACGGCTCCCCCGGCGAGGATGTCATCGACGAATTCGAAACCGACGCCTTCGACGGGCTCGACCCCGAGGGCACCTGGGAGCTGACCGTCAGCGACCATGCTTACCACGACGAAGGTGCAATCATCGGCTGGTACCTGCACATCACGCACTGATCGATCGGCCCGATGCCTCTTTTTGAACCCCGTCACCATCACGGTGACGGGGTTTTTTCGTTGAAGTCTTTACAATTCTACCGTTTCCGGTCGATAACAGTGGGGAACACTGTTGAATGAAAATGGCGTAATTGATGGCTCTTGACTGTTTCGGAGGCTGCTGTGGCACGAGATACCATTGTCGATCGACTTATCGCTCAGGCTGAAGCCAAAGGCGACGCTCCTGCTCTCTATTACAAAAGCGGTGATGACTGGGAGTCGATCTCCTGGAATGAGTACGCACGCAAAGCCCGCCTGTTCGCCGGGGCCATCCTCGCGCTTGGCTGCGAAGGCCGAACCCACGTCAACATCTGCGGGTACAACTGCCCCGAGTGGGTCATCGCCGATGTCGGCTCCATGGTGTGCAACGGTGTGCCCTCCGGGATCTACCACACCAACGCACCCAAAAAGATCGCCTACATCGTCAATCACTCCGAGGCGAAGATCCTGGTGCTCGAAGACAAAGAGCAGTGGGACAAATTCGACGCGGTGCGCGACGAGATCGAAACCGTCAAGAAAGTGGTGATGATCCGCGACATCGACCAGATCGACGACGACATCGCGATAAGCTTCGACGACTTTCTCGCGCTGGGCGAAGACCACCTCGACGACGTCGACGCCTGCATCGACGAGATCGAGCCCGAAGAGCTGGGCACCATGATCTACACCAGCGGCACCACCGGCCCGCCCAAAGGGGTGATGCTCAGCCACAACAACCTGTCGATCACCGCCGACATGGCCAATGAGGTCGTCGGCGAGGACTTTGTGGGCGACAACGACTGTGTCGTCTCCTATCTGCCCCTGGCCCACATCGCCGAGCAGATGTTTTCGATTCACCTGGCCATCACCCTGGGCTATCCCATCTACTTCGCGCCCAGCCTCGATGAGGTCAAAGAAACACTGAAGGTCGCCCGGCCCACACTCTTTTTTGCCGTGCCCCGGGTGTGGGAGAAGTTCAAGGCCGCCATCGAAGGCCAGCTCGCCGAAGCCACAGGCTTTAAAAAATGGCTCGTCACCTGGGCGAGAAAAACCGGCGTCGAGGGCAGCTATCAGGCAATCGAACACGGCGAACCGAAGGGCTTTACCGGCTTCAAATACGGCATCGCCTCCTCACTGGTCTTCGACAAACTCGCCGAAGCGGTCGGGCTAGATCGGCTCAAGATCGCGCTCAGTGCCGCCGCCCCCATCGGCAAGGACGTACTCGAATTCTTCATGGGGCTGGGCATCGTCATCCGCGAGGTCTACGGCCAATCCGAAGACAGCGGTCCCACCACCTTCAACTACCCCGAACCCGGCGGAACCCGCATCGGCTCCGTCGGAAAACCGATGCCCGGCGTTGAGGTCAAGCTCGACGAAGACGGCGAAGTCCTGGTCAAAGGCGGCAACGTCTTCATGGGCTACTACAAGATGGAAGACAAAACCGACGAAACTCTCGTCGACGGATGGCTTCGCTCCGGCGATATCGGCGAATTCGACGACGACGGATTCCTCTACATCACGGATCGCAAAAAGAACATCATCATCACCTCCGGGGGCAAAAACATCGCCCCCGCCCCCCTGGAAGCGGGTATCAAGGAACACGACGCCGTCAGCCAGGCCGTCGTCATCGGCGACCAGCAAAAGTACCTGACCGCCCTGGTCACTCTGGACCCCGAACTCGCTCCCTCCTTCGCCGACAAACACGGCTGGCCCACCGACCTGGAACAACTGGCCGAACACGACCAGTTCCAAAAGCACATGCGCGACTACGTCGAGGAGGTCAACTCCGACTTCGCCCGGGTCGAAACGGTCAAGAAATTCACCATTCTCCCCGACGAGTTCACCCAGGAAAGCGACGAGCTCACCCCCACCCAGAAGGTCAAACGGCGTGTGGTCACCGAAAACTACGCCGACAAGATCCAGGCGATGTACGACAACGAAGGCGGCGTCGAGCTATGAGAACCGGTGGTAGGTGGTAGGTGGTAGGTGGTAGGTGGTAGGTGGTAGGTGGTAGGTGGGTGATGGTTGATAACACCACCCCGGTGGGCCCGTGCGACCACAGCAACGCGACGGGAGCGCGGGTGGACAATGGACAACGGGCAACCAACCCCCAGGGAGCCAACTCACTCAAACAACTTCGCCAGATTCTCCTCGTAGGGCGCACGCACCACACCCTTCTCGGTGATAATCGCCGTCACCATCTTCGCCGGGGTCACATCAAACGCCGGATGGGCCGCCTCGATCTGCTCCGGCGCGATGTCCGTGTCGCCAATCCGGCGCACCTCCTCGGCGGAACGTTCTTCGATGGGAATCTGCGCCCCCGTCGGCGTCTCCAGGTCAATCGTCGACAGCGGGGAGGCGACGTAAAACGGGATGTCGTGGTGCTCGCACAACACCGCCAGCCCGTAGGTGCCGATCTTGTTGGCCACATCCCCGTTGGCCGCCACCCGGTCCGTCCCCGTAATCACAGCATCGACCTTGCCCTGCTGAATAAAATGCGCCGCCATGTTGTCGGTGATCAGCGTTGCGTCGATGTCGTCCTTGATACACTCCCAACTCGTCAGCCGTGCCCCCTGCAGATAAGGACGGGTCTCATCGACGAAAACCCTGTCGAGCTTGTCCTGATGGTCCAACACCCGAATCACCCCCAGCGCCGTACCGTATCCTCCGGTAGCCAATCCTCCTGTATTGCAGTGCGTAATCACCCGACTTCGGCCCTCGAACAACTCGGCGCCATTCAGTCCAAGCTGTAGATTATTCGCACGATCCCTCTCAAAGATCTCCTCCGCCACGTCGAACAGCGAATCCACCAGCTTATCCAGGTCTCCCTCGAAACCCTCGACCACCTGATTGCATCGATCCAGCGCCCACTGCAGATTCACCGCCGTCGGCCGAGTGTTGGCCAGCTCCTCGACCAACCGATCGGCCTCCACCTGGATATCCGTCA
>SKMT01000464.1 GCA_007120915.1 Myxococcales bacterium
ATCGACCGGCTCCGCAACGCCGGGCTCACCTTCGATGTGTTAGAATAGACCTTCTCCCCCGAAGCGGTCGGTGGGGGCTTCCTTCCCATCCTCCCCCGAAGCGTAAGCGCACGGGGGAGGTGGCCGCGAAGCGGTCGGTGGGGGCGTTCCGAATCACTCCCTCGTTATCCGCCCTTCCACCCCCAACGCCTCAACCAACCCCTCCCAACGCTTAACCCCAACCTGAAACTCCGCCTCCTCTTCGCACTCCTCGACCTCCCCGCTCCAACGCAACGACGAGTCGTCCACCGTCACCGTCAGCCAGTCGCTCCCCGGCGCCCTCAGCCACAGCACCGGCGACGCGTAGCTGCCCGCCGGCGAGTTGATCGTCCAATGGCGAAGCTGAACCTCCACCTCGCTGCGCGGCGCCTCTCCCAGCACACGAGTGCCCTTGAGGTTGTACACCGCAATATGGTCATCGCCGATGCGAAGCAGCCGATGCCGAGAATTGACCACCGCCTTCGCCCCCAGATACGACAGCATCAGGACAACTCCAGACGCCACGGTCAACGCCACCGTCAGCTCCATGGTGCGCTCGTGCAGCCACTCCCCCGGCATATTCTCGAACCCGAACGCCAACAGCGGCCCCAGCACCACCACCACACCGATCAACGACAGCGGCATCAGCCACACGTCGACCCCACCGGTTTTGTGCAGTTCAATATCGACCGTTTTCGACTCTGATTCCGACGTCATGACAACCCTGTTACTGCGTGAACTGCTTCATCAGCGGCGATGATACGGATGTAGCAGCAACGGTCGAGCGACAAATTGCCACAGCGTCGTTACACCATCCCGGCGGTGACCGAAGCCTTCGCAGACCCCGGCGAGCTTGCCTCGCCGGTGAACGAGTTTGGACTGCTACGCCTGACCGAACCTATCGAAGACCCCGGCGAGCTTGCCTCGCCGGTGAACGAGTTTGGGCTGCTACAGTTCAATGACGTGCTTGAAAGGCCACACCTCAGTTCCTCCCTCCCCACCGACCACCGCAAATGGGTAGAATATGTCGCAGAGTCCGCCTCGAGGATCGACAAACTCCCAGGTATGAACAGCCGACGCGACACACTGCTCAACCTCGGTGTCGTCGATGGTCGAAGAGACCACTGCGATGCGATAGACCGGAAACTGTGGCGCCAATCGAAAACCGACTGTGATTGCCTCCACCTGCTGCTGTTTCGTCCTCTCCTGCGCAGCCCAGACCTCGTCGAAGCAAGGGGCCAGACTCTCTTTGGAAGATTGCACTGCTTCCCGCAGGTCAGAAGGTTGACAGAAATTGTCGTCTTCCGGAGCGTCGGATCTGTCGACATGATCCTCCGGGTTTCCATCCAGTTCATCAGCCGGGTAGTACCGCCGTAGATCATCCCACTCCGGTTGATGTCGCTCGCTCGTAAAGAGCACCGCAAAGCTGACCCAACCCGCCGCCTCATCGCCCCCGTCCACCCAGGCACCTTCCAGGTGCTCTTTCACACAGCCAGCCACCTCCGGTTCGTCGGGCAGGTGGTTGTCCAGGCGCAGCGCCACCCCTTCGCCCGACGGACCGATCAACATCCGGAACTTCAACGCGGCCCTGCGCTCGTTTCCATCAACGCCCACCGACTCCGCGCAGTCGACCAACGTCTCTTCGTGAAAGTCGAGGCTCTCATGCAACCTCGACAAGACGTCCCTCCCCAGCTCGTCATCCGACTCAAGCAGCCGAGCCTCTTTCTGCTCGAATACGTCATCGGGCTCAGTTGCATCGAACAACTCCGACTCTTCCTCCCCCTGAGCATCCGCGGCATCCTCCACAGGCGCAGCGGTCGAACAGGCCACAACGACCAGGAGTAACCCCACCGACAACCCCGTTGTGACCGCCTCCGATGTCCACGACTTCATGATATTTCTCCACGCTTGAATTTTTCCCGCACTCTGCTCCATTGCTCCAGTTCGGTCAACGTCAATGGAAGTGACTGAACCCTTCGCAGACCCCGGCGAGCTTGCCTCGCCGGTGAACGAGTTTGGGCTGCTACGCCTGACCGAAACCTTCGCAGACCCCGGCGAGCTTGCCTCGCCGGTGAACGAGTTTGGGCTGCTACCGTCGACACCTCCGCTTCCAACCTGCTACCGTCGCCGCGTTATGCCCGATAGCCTACGTCAGCTCATCCACCGCCGCGCCTCCCTGTTGTTCTGGGGGGCACTGCTGTTTGTGCTCGCCTCGCTGGCGGCGGTGTACGTCATCGACGTACTGGGTGCCTGGGAGATTCGCGACCGCCACTATGCCCACCGAGAGTACCCGTTTTTCTGGTACTACTGGTTCGACCGCCCCGTCGAAAATCCCCTGCAGTGGTTGCTGCTGGGTGCCACGGTGCTGACCTGCGCCTACAACACCCGCTCGCACTACGCCGACGACGAGCCGGTGACCGATCCCACTCGCTTCTGGGGGCTGATGACGGTGGGAACCACCCTGATGCTGCTCGAAGATGCGTTGAACATCCGCCACGTCATCCACGGGCTTATCGCCGGGCTGACCGACCACGAATCTTATGGTGTGCTAACCACGCTGGTCGAACTCGCCTACTTCGGCGCGCTCGGCGCGGTGTTGGTCGTTGCGTTCATCAAGTACCGGCACGTCTTCTGGCCCCACGACAAGACCCGAAACTACCTGACGGCCGGCTTTGTCTTCTACGCCATCGCTGTAGCCTCCTCCTGGCTCGGCAGCGCATTCAGCTCCCTGTTCGGCGGCAACAACCTCTACACCGCCGCCGGCCAATTCGTGCTGGGTCCCTTCGTCACCGCCCGTGAAGCGACCACACAACTGTACATCGAGACCAACCGAGCCCTGGCCGAAGAAGGTGTACTCCCCCTGGAATTCTGGTTCATGGACCGCGTCTGGGAGGAATCGATCGAACTGCTCGGCGCCGCCGCCCTGCTGGTCGCCGCACTGACGGCGGCCACTGCCCTCAGCCCCGACAAACGCCACTGACGACGCTCACCACCACCTCACCCGTACTCCTCTTCGAGCTTCCGCTTCAGCACTTTCCCGGTGGGGTTTCGAGGCAACTCATCGACGAACACCCAGCGTCTCGGCACCTTGTAGCCTGCAAGCTGTTCGCGAGCATGCTCCTTTAGCTTCTGCTCATCCACATCATCGGCGGCGATCACCGCCAGAAGCCGCTCGCCCCACTCCTCGTCGGGTACCCCTATCACCGCCGCCTCCCGCACCGCCGAGTGTGCCTCGAGGATCTCCTCGATCTCGGCGGGATAGATATTGACCCCGCCGCTGATGACCATGTCCCGCTCGCGCCCCGAGATGTACAGATAGCCGTCTTCGTCCAGATATCCCAGATCCTCGACGGTCATCCATCCCTCGTCGGTGATCTCGTCGGTGGCCTCCTGATTGCCCAGATACCCGGCCATAATGTGGTCGTTCTGCACGTAGATCCGGCCCGGTTTACCCGCCGGTAGCTCACGCCCTCGGTTATCGACGATTTTCACGCGCTGTCCGGCGATGGGCCGGCCCACGCTGCCAGGTCTCTGAAGCATCTCCTCACCGTTGATCAGCGTAATCCATCCGATCTCGGTGGCTCCATAGAAGTCGTGGATTACCGACGCTCCGAAACGCTCGATTGCCCGCTCTCGAAGTGGCTGAGGAAACGGCGCCGCCCCACAGAAGATCCCTCTCAGCGCCGGCGCTGGAAACTCCTGATGCAACTCATGGGGCAGCTCCAAAACACGTCGCAGCATCGTGGGCACCAGGAAGATGGTATTGATCGCCTCCCGATGCATCGCCTTCAGCGTCTCTTCGGCATCAAACTCGGAGCGGATGTACAACGTGGCGCCCAGGGCGGTGTTCATCAGCGAAAAGACCTGCCCGCCGCTGTGGTACATGGGGCTTACAATCAGATGGCGATCGGCCGTGCGCACCGGCAGCCGCTGAAGAACCCGAAAAAACTCCACCAGCCCGTACGCCGCCAAATCTCGCACCGCGCCCTTCGGCCGGCCCGTCGTCCCCGAGGTGTACACCACGTTGTCGCTCGCCGCCGCGGTATGCGACCGATGGGGAAAGTCCTCGAACGACGAGTCGACTACATTGGTGTAGTTGAACTCCCCGACCTCTTCGGCCAGCCCCACCACCTGAAGCTCGTCGAGCCCCTTGGTTTCACGCAGTGTTTCGACGGCGTCGGCCACCGACTGGTCGGCGAACATCAACTTCGCACCGCTGTCATCGACCTGATAGGCAAGCTCATCGGCCGTCTGGCGCCAGCTTGCATGAATGGTCGACGCTCCCAGCCGCGACAGCGCCATCCACAACAGCAGATACTCCACCCGGTTTTTCATCGCCACCACCACCGGGGTTTTTCGTTTCACCCCGAACCGCTGAACCATCGCATTGGCGAGCCGATTGATCTCGTCGTTGGCCTCGCGGAACGTCAGGGTTCTCCGCTCGTCGACCACCGCCGGCCGGTCGGGATGAAGCGACGCCATCACATGATGGATGGTGCGGATGCTGACCCCCTCCCGAAGTACCACCGGCGCGATTTTGGGAAGGTTCGTCCACCGGGCGGTGATCATGTCCCGGGTAAATCCGACTTCATGGGCCGTTCGCAACGTGCGCTGCAGGATCGTGGTCACCGGCTCGCCGTGTTCGCTTCGCTTCATCATCTACCGACCCTGTTTCGAGCTGAGCCTGTGCACCTGCTGCAGTTGGTTACCCGTCGACGACCACGTTCTCTTCCTTCGTCTCCACGCTGGCTTCGCTCTGGAGCCGCTGCACCAACTCGGCGGCCGCCTGTTGCAGTTTCTGAGCCTGTAGCGCCATCTCCAGCTCGTCGCGCACCTCCTCGAACGACGGGCCTCCCTCCTCGCGCTTGTCTTCCATTCGGATGACGTGCCAGCCGAGATTCGAGCGCACCGGCTCCGAGATCTGGCCCGGCGACATATTGAACGCTGCTTCCGTAAACTCCGGCATCAACTGGTCCTGGGTGAAGTAGCCCAGATCCCCGCCTTCGCCGGCGGTGGGACAGTCGGAGTGTTCCTGCGCAAGTTGGGCAAACTTCTCTTCGGAGTCGCCGACCTGTTCGGCCAATTCGCTCGCCTGCTGTCTGACCTCGTCCTCGTTGCTTTCACCCTCTTCGTCGTGGTCGTCGACATGCAGCAGGATATGGCGGGCACGAACCATCGGCTCGTCCATCTGCATCTGGGCTTGCTGCTGCTGGTAGAACTGGCGCATCTCCTCTTCGGTCACCGTTATCTCTTCGCCGCCGGTGACCAACTGTTCGGCGGCAAGCTGTTGCTCGGCCTGTTCTCTGAGCATCGCATCGTCGATGCCCTGCTGATCCATCAGCGCCTGCATCTCGCCGAGCTGGTCTCCGGCCTGCATCTCCATGAGTTGTTCAAACTCTTCGATCGCCTGGTCGATGTCCTCTTCGGCGACCTGAATGTCCTGCTCTTCGATCTCCCGCTCGATCAGAAATCCGGCGACAGCTCCCTCGATGAGCATCTGTTTTAGCTGGGCAGTCTGGCCCTGAAGCATCTCCGGGGTCACCCCGGCGAGTTGCTGTTCGGCGACCACGTTGAACTCCACCGCCGAGATCTCTTCACCATCGACCACCGCCACCGGGCCCGTCGCCCGGACCGGGAGGTGCTCGAAGTCATCGGCAGACAACTCATCGAGGTCTTCCAGGTCCACGGCATCCTCGTAGTCCGCCGCGGCTTCTTCATCATCGCCCTGAGCCTCTTCTCCGTCGTCTTGATCGTCGGCCTGATCATCCTGGTCGTCGGCCTCCTCGTCCTGCTGATCCGCCTGTTCGTCCTGCTGCTGGGCCTGGTCGTCGGCGTCTTCGTCCTGCTGGTCGGCCTCTTCATCCTGCTGGTCGGCCTGATCATCGGCCTGCTCGGTCTGCTGTTCAGCCTCGGTATCAGGTTCATCATCACAACCAACCCCGGCGGCCAACATCACCACCAGCACCATACCGAACAGACGTTTCGCAATACGATTCATAGCTACTCTCCCGGTGAAAACATCGTCCCGAACGCCGCCACAGCGGCGAATCACACCAATAGCACGCCATCATCGAGATTCAAGACTGGCGGTCTTGAGCTCCATCGACCAGTCGGGGTTACGCCACCGTCGTTCGATGGGCCGAAGGCGCCATCGCTGTTCGTGTCGGGCGCTGAACGCCGCGCCCGAGGATGCTCAGGAGCCACGGTCGCGTTGCATGCCGGTATCCAATCGTCGGCGTTGATACCGACATCAAAGCCAATTGTGCCCGGTAAAGGCACCCTGCGCGGAGGTGATCCGATCTCCTCGGTAGCATGACCCCACGACCCACGACCCACGACCTCCGTGCTTATGCCACCGCCATCTATTAGGGGC
>SKMT01000328.1 GCA_007120915.1 Myxococcales bacterium
CTGTTTCACCCACGGTGGCGATAAGATCTCGTATTGCCTCCACGACCTGGAGATGTTCGACGGCGACGTCGCCGACACCTACGGCGGGGAATCCTCGCTGTTTCCCGACCCTCCCACCTGTGACACCTCCGAACAGGGCGTGACCCAGGGCTGGATCGACACCTACAACAAGCACCTGCCCGGCCAGGTGATCATCCTCGGCGAAGCCGACGACATGAGTGGGATCGGCGAGCGCTGGATCGAGGGCCACGTCGACCCCGATCAGGTGCTCCAGGAGGTCGAACGCCACGGCAACGTCGCCCGCATCACCGTCGATGTCCCCGACGACGGCGATGCACTGTGCGCCGATTCGGACAAAGTACTCGACTGTTCGGTGCCCCCGGAGGACTACACCAGCGCCTCCCAACACCGCCAGTGCGGCGACTATCTCGAACACGCCGGCGTCGACTAATCGGCGTCATCCTCCGTGCCGGGCTCGGCGAGATATCGCCCGGCACGCCACAGATGGTAGCCCACCCGGTCGCTCCACTTGATCGCCTCCAGCAGATCGTCGAGCTCACCCGGGCTCGGCTCTCCGGTGGTGGAAGACTGAAGCAGTTGATGGCGAAGCTGTTGAACCGCATCTGTGAGACGGTCTGCTTCATTCTGGAGGGCCTCCACACTCTGGGAACCATCGGCTAGCCCCGCCGCGTTCACCGCCAGCCGATCCAGCACTTCGACCACATCCACCAGCCGTTGAGTACCGGAGAGCCTGCGGAAACTGCGCGGTGCCGACGCCAGCCGCCCGTGCAGCCGCTCCAGATGGTCCAGCGCGTGCAGCACGTTGAGATGGCGCCGATGATCTTTGTGCTGGTCCGGATCGGTCTGCACCCGGTCGAGAAATTCGCGACAGCGAAGCAATCCCAGATCGATGGCGTCCAACTCGATCTGGTTAAACCTCGTCGCCTCTTCACCGGGCTGGACCACCTTCTCGACCATATCAAGCAGCCCATCGTAGATCTGCAACAGCGCCTGGCGCGTCGCCTCCACACCGACAGCCGGCACAGCAGCGGCGTTGTCGTCCAGCCCCGCCGCATACTGCGGCTCTTCGCCGGGAACCAGCTTGTACACCGCCCGCGAAAACGGCTCCAACACCGGCAACAGCACTACCACCCCCAGCAGTTTGAACGCTGTGTGAAAGATCGCGATCGCCGTCGCATCCGCCAGCGGCCTTCCCCCGCCCACCCAGGCGCCGTGAGCCATCAGGAACAGCGGCAGCACCGACAGCGCCAACACGGCAGTGATCACGTTGAACAAAATATGCGCCACCGCCGTGCGCCTCGCCGCCAGTGACGCTCCAATCGCCGCCAGCGCCGCCGTCACCGTCGTTCCTACCGCCTGTCCGATCACCAGCGATGCCGCCTGCGGAAGATCGACCGCCCCGGCGAACAACGCCGTCAGCGTCGTCGCCACCGCCGCCGACGACGACTGCATCAGAACGGTCATCACAAACCCGATGCCGATCAGGATCAACTGCCCCGTCAGCCCCTCTCCATCCACCGCCGTCAGATCAATTTCATCGGCCAGATCCGCCATACCGAGCTGCAGGATATCAATGCCCACAAAGATCAGCCCGAACCCCGCCAGCGCCGCCCCGAAATGCGACTTTCTGCCCTTCGTCAGCAACGTCACCAGCGCTCCAATCCCCACCATCGGATAGGCAAAGGCACTGATGCTCACCCTCAACCCCAGCGTCGCCACCAGCCAGGAGGTCGCCGTCGTCCCCAGGTTCGCCCCGAAGATCACCCCCACGGCCTGCGAGAACGTCAGCAGCCCGGCCGACACAAACCCGATCGCCGCCAGCGTCGTCGCACTCGACGACTGCACCAGCGCCGTGAACACCGTGCCCGTACCCACGCTCGACAATTTCCCACCGGTGAACTTCGCCAAGATCATGCGCAGCGCGTCCCCCGCGGCGCTTCGCAGGTTGTCACTGAGCAGCTTCATGCCCAGCAAAAACACGCCGAGCCCACCCAAAATGACTGTCAGAAAATCCATGAATTGACTCGAAGATCAGATGACGTTCAGGAGGTTGGAGAATCTCCGTCTTTGACGCTCAGGAGATTCGAGAACCTCCATCTATTTAGGGAAACTAAGATTTGTGGGGTGGTTTCTCGCCTCGCTCTGCTGGATTCGAAGCGTCAGCTTTCTTGTTTCTCTGTGTTCTCTGGCACTCAGGAGATTCGAGAACCTCCGGCTATTTAGGGAAACTAAGATTTGTGGGGTGGTTGCTCGTCTCGATCTGCTGGATTCGAAGCGTCAGCTTTCTTGTTTCTCTGTGTTCTCTGGCACTCAGGAGATTCGAGAACCTCCGTCTACTTAGGGAAACTAAGATTTGTGGGGTGGTTGCTCGTCTCGCTCTGCTGGATTCGAAGCGGCAGCTTTTTTGTGTCTCTGTGTTCTCTGGTACTCAGGAGATTCGAGAACCTCCGTCTATTTAGGGAAACTAAGATTTGTGGGGTGGTTTCTCGTCTCGCTGTGCTGGATTCGAAGCGTCAGCTATTTTGTGTCTCTGTGTTCTCTGCGCCTTTGCGGTTCCAACATGGTTTTTCTCTGTCTTCCTTGGCGTTCTTGGCGTCTTGGCGGTTCCTCTCGCTTTTCCTTGGCGGTGAACTACAGCTCGCCGGAGCGCTTGATCTCCAAATACCGATTCACCAGTTGCACCGACAACTCCGAAGGCGTCACATCCAGCACCATCGCCCCCGCCCGCCGCAACCGCGCGTGCACCTTCCGCCGGTGATTCAAAAAGTGATGGGTCGCCCCCACCTGAAGGGCATCATTCAAATCCCGGATCGGCCCGTCGGCCATCCGTTGGACGCCCTCCTCGCGCAAACTGGCTATCAATACCAGATGCCGCTCGTTCAACAACGCCAGCGCCCGATCCAGTTCATCGGGCTCGGCGTCGTACAGATTCGTCAACAACACCACCAGCGCCCGGCGTTTCTGGCGTACGGCCACCCGCTCGGCAACTCCCGAGAAATCGGAGGGCTGGGTGGTGGTCTGCAAGTCGAAGGTCCGGTCCACAATCGCTTCGACCGCCCGCGGGCCGCGCTGGCGAGCCACCCATCGGTCGACCCCGCCGAAGGTGGAGACCGTCACCGAATCGCCCTGTTGAAGCGCCACGTAGGAGAGCAGCAGCCCGGCGTTGAGCGCATGATCGAAGTGGCTTAACTCCCCGTCGATCGCCCGCATTCTGCGCCCACAGTCAAACACCAGCATCACCTGCTGGTGGCGTTCATCCTCGTACTGGCGAGCGATCAGCCGCCGGTGGCGGGCGGTAGCCTTCCAGTCGATCTGGCGCAACTGGTCGCCTTCGCGGTACTCGCGAAGACAGTCAAACTCCATGCCTTCGCCCCGCCGGCGAAGCCGCCGCACACCGATGGCGCTGGTCTTATCGGCCACCGCCAGGAGTGCGTAACGGCTGACAGCCCGGAAGTTCGGCACCACCCGCACCTTCTGGGGTTGTCCGATTCGGATCTGACGCGCCATCAGCCCCAGCGGGCCGTACTGGCGAAGGTAGGCTTCCTCGATTTCGAACCGGCCGCGCTGATGGGGTTCGATGGTGTACGTCGCCTCCAGCAACTGGTCGCGTTGCACCTTCGCGTCGACCCGGGGGTCGTTCGCTCCCAACTGGACGGGCACCCCGTCGTACAACTCCACTCGCCCGCCACGCCCGTCAGCAAACGTCACTTCCAACTGAATCTCCGAGACAACCCCCAGCGGCAGCGAGTTGTCCACCTGGCGCTTCAGCCTTGGGGCCGGACGCCGGCGCACCACCCACAGATCCCAGCCCGCAAGCCCCACCAGCACCAGCAGCGCTGCGGTCCAGGCCGCATAACCGGTCTGAAACACCGCCACCGCCAGCCCGGCCACCAGCAGTACTCCCACGGCGATGAGCATGTTTCGGCTCGCAATCACGACCGCGGTGCCTCCACCTTGTTGACCAGATCGGCGAGCACGTCGTCGGCGCTCATCCCATCGAGCGCCAGCTCCGGGGCCACACTGACCCGATGGCGAAGCGCCGCCGGGGTCACCCGCTGGATGTCATCGGGTTTGACGTAATCTCGACCTACCACCAGCGCGTGCGCTCTCGCCCCCCGAATCAGCGAAATCCCACCCCGCGGGCCCGCCCCGTGCGACAGCCCCGGCCACTGGCGGGTCGCCCGCGCCAGACGCACCGCATACTCGACCAGGCTGCGCTCCACACGCACCTTCGCGCAGGCCGTCTGCAGATTCTGGGCCTGTCGGACCGTCAGCAACGGCTCGACCTGTTCGACGTCGAGCTGGTCGCCGACGCTGGAGTCGGTGACCAGCTCCACGATGTCGACCTCGTCGTCCTCTCCGGGGTAGTCGATGTCGATCTTGAACAAAAACCGGTCCAGTTGCGCCTCCGGAAGCGGATAGGTGCCGTCCTGCTCGATCGGGTTCTGCGTGGCCAGCACCATAAACGGCCGGGCCAGCTCGTGGGTGTCGCCCTCGATGCTGACCTGGCGTTCCTGCATCACCTCCAGCAGCGCGGACTGGGTCTTGGCGGGAGCCCGGTTGATCTCATCGGCGAGCAGGATGTTGGTAAACACAGGCCCCTTTCGGATGTGAAACTTCGCGCTGTCCGGGTCGAAGATCGCATGCCCCGTCACGTCCGTGGGCATCAGATCCGGGGTAAACTGCACTCGGCGGGAGTCGCCCTGAAACGTCTTCGCCAACGCCAGCACCAGCATCGTCTTGCCCAGCCCGGGCACTCCCTCGATCAGCACGTGACCGCTGGCGAGAAACCCCGTGAGCACCATGTCGATCGCTTCATCCTGACCCAGCACGACCTTCCGGATCTCATCGCGCATCGCAGCGACGGTGTGAAGCGTCGCCTCCGGCACATGGGTGGTCTGCCCGGTGGTGTCATCGGCGTCGGTTGTCTCGGTTTCGGCCGTCGTCGTCACAATCTCCTCCTCATCTCTTCGAGTTCAGCGATCAAATCCCGGGTCTGGGCCGCCTTTCGGGGCACAGGACACTGCAGAAGCCGCTTCAGCGTCGCCACCCTGGTGTCGAGTTGAGCGGCCATCGCCTCCATTCGTCGGTCATCATCCATCGCTTTAAGCGACGGGCGACGCCGCTTCAGCTCATCGATCAACGCCCCCCGGGCCGCCTCCACCAGCACATGCTGGGCATTCTGGTCCCACAGAAACTGGCCGGTCGCCTGAATATGCTCTCCCCGCCTGCGGCGTCTGCGGTCGGGCTCCGGGATCGGCGGGCCGAATCGTTTCGCCCTGGTCAGCCCGGCGACCAACAGCAGCAGAAGCGCCGCAAAGAAGGGCCAGCCCCGCGACCATACATCGTCCAGCCAGCCGCGGCGATGCTGTCCCAGCACCACCTCCGCCTGCTGTGGCCACTCTTCTGACATCCCCAGAACGTCAGCGAGCATCTGACCCATCTCACCGCCCGCCAGCCCGTCGTTGGTCAACATCCGCTCGTCGGGGATCACCGTTACCCGCCCCTTTTCACGGGCAGCACTGAGCATCATCAGCCTGTCGTCGTCCTGGCGAACCCCCGCCAGATCCGGGCGGCGCGGCCCCATCACCTGCTCGTGCTGGTGCAGCTCCTCTTCGATCATCTCGATCAACTCCGCGAAGTCGTCGGCCCCCGCCGACTCGTCGTAGCTGTATTCGATGACCCTGGCGTCGGCCACCTGTGGCTCTTCGATGTCGAACTGATCCAGATCCAGCAGTTCGGCGATCTCGTCGGGCGCCTCTTCCATCCCCGGCTCCACCGCCACCACCAGGTGCCCTCCGTCGTGCAACCAGCCGCCGTCCAGATGCTCCTGCCAGGCCTCGTAGATCAGCACCCGAGACGACACGAATGCCACATCGGCGTCGTCGACGGCATCGGGGCGGCTGGCGGTGTGCACGTCGATGTCCAACTCGTCGAGAAACATCTCCAGCGCAAGGTGGGGGTTCGCCCGTGCCTCCGGTTCGGGCGGAGGCTGCACGTCCACCTCCTCGCGCTCATGGGTCCACAAAAACAGCCCCATCAGGAGACTGGCGACCACTAACGCCACCACAACCAGCACCGCTGCAAAGCGCTTACTCATCGCCGACCCCTTCAACGGCAATGCGGCTGGACCACTCGCTGCAAAGCTGGTCGAATCGCCGGTTCTCCAGCGTACGGCCCGCCCACACCACCTCGTCGAACGCCCGCGCCAGCGCCATGACCACCGGCCCCTCCGGCGACAGCCCCCTCACCTCCAGGGCACAACGCTGTACCGTCCAGCCCGGCGGAAACTCCACCTGGTGGCGCTGTTCCACGGCCATCAGGGTACTGACCAGCATCACCGCAAGCGCCTGGCGCTGCTTGCCCTGC
>SKMT01000554.1 GCA_007120915.1 Myxococcales bacterium
GAGCCGCTGGAAACTGAGCTTCAGTGGCAGGATCTGCTCGAAAATTTGAGGCGAACACTGTGGGAGCCCGTCACCGACCGGGAGTACGTGCAGCCCGAGATCGAGGTTCGGCAGATCGAGGGAGAGGTGCTCGGCAGGACGGTGGAGGAACGGGAGTTGGAGGACTTTGTCGTCGATTCGGTGTTTCCGCCGCCGGCGATGGATTTGTGAACCAGAAGATATCCATCGGCGATCTCCCCCCTCCAACTCCTCGGAAAACCACTGAACACCAATTCAATCTACCCCCTGCAACAAATGTATGCTTTTGTGACTGAAACTTCATTCAACGGATGACTGGCGATTCATGTTTTCGGGGGCTCACAGACCTCCTCTGCCGGTTCGTCCAGTAATTGTAAGGGGATGCGGTATTGCACTTTTCAGTGAAGGGCAATTCAACATCTGCACGCGTAGGCGTGAATGAGTGTTCACACCACAGGGGAAAGAAATGAGTCGCAGGCGTCGAAAATAGCCTGCTGTACGTGGTTGGTCTGTATCGTAACTGGCTGGAAACGCTGTGGTTTTTGCTTTCGCTCCCCGCTGAAACTCCGGTGATTGCACATTCAGTGGTGAATTTGCATTCAAGATGTGACCGTTTGCTGACTGACGAATCATTCAAGTGTTATTGAACAACAATTCACCTAACAGCATGAAAAATATTGAGATGTTTGCTTGTCATTAGGTCATGGTTTGTCTAATTAAACCGCACTCAAGAATTGCTGGCGGAACAGCTACCCGGCGCCGCCCGAAGATCAGAATTTCCGAGGAACCGATGCCCATGAATTCACGACAACAGCAACAGCTTGTGTATCTGCCAGCGAACGAACGCTTCGAAGAGGCGGCGGCTGCTGTGCGGGATGCCGGCGCGACGGTGGTCTGGCTGTACGATGGCTCCACGCCGAGTCGACGGTGGGACGCCGGGCGCGACGATCTGGTCCGCGTCGGCGTGAATGACGACCTGTCACAGCAGGGCCGGTTTGGCGGTGTTGTGCTTCAGGCCGATCACGCGCTGGATGAGAAAGTTCTGCAACAGCGAATCGAGACGCTGTCAGCATCTGGCACCACGGTGATCGTGGAGGTGACAGACGTCCAGATGGGCCGGCTTGCCGAGGACTGGAACGCCGATGCGTTGATCGGTTGTGGTTTTGAAGCCGGAGGGTTTATCGGCGAGGAGTCGGCGCTGGTGTTGCTTAGGCGGCTGTACCGAGAGACCTCGCTTCCCATCCTGGTGCGCGGCGCCATCGGACCGGACTCGGCGGCGGCGGTCGTCGCGGCGGGAGCATCGGGCTATGTGCTCGAAGAACAGATGTGGCTTCTCGACGAATACCCGGTGGACGGGAAGGTGGGCCGGCGGCTGTCGAGCTTCAATCCGACGGATACGCAGTGTCTGGGCGTGACCCTGGGCTTTCGCTACCGGGTGTTCTCGATGATCGCCACCCGTACCCCCGATGAGCTGGCCGACCGCGAGGTGGAGCTTTTCGACGCTGGTAAAACCGGCGATGCGCTGTACACCGAAATTCAGGACGCACGCGGCGAAAAGAGCTGGGACTTCGACCTTCGCGCCGATCTGTGGCCCCTTGGCCAGGGTGCGGCGCTGGCGTCGATGTTTCAGAACCGCTACGGCGCCACCGCAACGGCACTTCAGCAGATTCGAGGCCACGTCGACGAGGTGCTCGCCGGGCTCGAAGAGGACTTCCCGCTCGAAAAGGGCAAAGGGATCGCCGAAGTCAACGGCACCAAATATCCGATCCACCAGGGGCCGATGGCCCAGGTGGCAGATGTCCCCGAATTCGCCAAAGCGGTCTCCGATGCCGGAGCACTTCCCTGGCTGGCGCTGGCGAACATGCCGACCCACATCGCCGAAGAGATCGTCGATGAGACCGCCGAGGTTCTCGGCGAGAGGCCCTACGGCGCGGGGATCATCGGGCTGGACGCGAACCGCTATCGCGACGGGCACATGGAGATGATGAAAGAGAAGCGCAAAGAAGCGCCGCTTCTGGGACTCGTCGCCGCCGGCACCGCCGAGCAGGCGATGCAGTTCGAATCCTCGAACATTCGCACCTACCTGCACACGCCCACCCCCGGGGTGCTGCGCGCGGCGCTTCGGTCGGGGCACACCAAGTTCTTGCTCGAAGGCGCCGAGGCCGGCGGTCATGTCGGATCGCTGGGCGGGCTGGCGCTGTGGCAGTACGGCGTGCTCGAGGTCGAAGAGGCCATCGAAGAGGGAACCAACCCCGACGACCTGGCGGTGGTGCCCGCCGGTGGAATCTCCGATGCCGCGTCGGCAGCGGCGACGGCGGCGCTGTTTTTCGGGCTTCATCGCCGCGGTGTAAACTTCGGCATCCAGATGGGCACCGCCTATCTGATGGCGCGAGAGTCGGTGGAAACCGGTGCGGTCAGCCCCACCTACCAGGAGGTCGCCGAAGCGTCGGATGGCACGGTGATCATGGGTGAGACGGTCAACGCCCGCACCCGCGTGCTGGCCAATCAGGCCTCCGACGAAGTGCTGCAGCGCGAAAAGGATCGGCTCACCGACGGCGTCGATCTCAGCGAGCGCAAGCATCTGTTCGAACAGGACAACCTCGGTGGGTTGCGCGCCGCCGCCAAAGGCGAGCGCATCGCCGACATCGACCCCGACAAAGGGGCGACCTTCGAGAAGATCACCCGCGACGAACAGCTCGAACAGGGGCTGTTTCACTGCGGGCAGGGCGTCGCTTTGTGTGAGCGGGGCTTTTCGATGGAACAACTTCACATCGAGGTGACTGACCGGGCCTATCGCTGGATCAGCGATGACGCCTGGCGCACCTCGTTCCGACCTCAATCCGAACGTCGAACCGACACCATGGAGGCGACGGTGACGACCAGCAGCGATTCCCCCACGAACACCGAGATCATCGACGGCGACGAGGCGATTGCCATCATCGGCATTGGCGCGAAGATGCCGGATGCGTTGGACCGCGAGACCTTTTGGAACAACATCGTGCGCGGCAAATCGGCGATTGCGCCGGTGCCGGCAGACCGCTGGGACCCGTCGCTGTACTTCGATCCGGACCCGAAAGCCCCGGACAAGACCTACAGCAAGATCGGCGGTTGGGTGCAGGGATTCGAATTCGACCGCCGGTCGTTTCGACTCCCCCCGAAGGTGGTGGAGAGCATCGATCCGACCCAGCTTTTGTGCCTGGAGGCGACAAAAGAAGCGCTTGAAGATGCCGGGCTTCTGGAAGCGGAGTTCGACCGAGATCGCTGCGCGGTGATCATGGGCAATGCACTGGGCGGGGACCTTCGTGACACCACCAATCAGCGGATTCTGTATCCGGAGGTCGACCGCGTGCTTCGCCAGTCTCTGATGGAGCTGGGCGCCGGCAAACTGTCTGCTGCCGAGCGTGAGGAGCTGTTGGAGACGGTCGAACAGCGGTTCAAGAGCGAGATCGTGGGCATCAACGAAGACTCGATGCCCGGTGAGCTGGCGAACATCGTCGCCGGCCGCGTCGCCCAGACCTTCGACTTGCGGGGGCCGAACTTCATCACCGATGCCGCCTGTGCGTCGAGCCTGGCGGCGATCGAAGCGGCGGTGCGCGGGATTCGCGCCGGCCAGTTCGACATGGCCGTCACCGGCGGGGCCGACCGGTCGATGGGCCCGCCCAGCTACGTGAAATTCTCCAAAATCGGCGCCTTGTCGCCCGACGGCTCACGGCCCTTCGACGCTGACGCCAACGGCTTCGTGATGGGCGAAGGCGCCGGGGTTATTGTGCTCAAGAGGCTCAGCGATGCCGTCAAAGACGGCGACGACGTCTACGCCGTGATCCGCGGCGTCGGTGGTTCGTCGGATGGGCGGGGCAAAGCGATCACCGCCCCCAACCCGAAGGGCCAGCAGCTTGCGGTGCGCCGCGCCTACAAAGACGCCGGGTTCGGACCGGCGACGATCTCGATGCTCGAAGCCCACGGCACCTCCACGCCGGTGGGTGATCCGGCGGAAGTGCAGAGCTTCAACGCCGTGGTCGCCGACGACAGCTCCACGCCGGTGACCGACAAGATCGCGCTTGGAAGCGTCAAATCGAACATCGGCCATCTCAAATCGGCCGCCGGCGCCGCCGGGGTCATCAAGGTGGCGATGGCGCTGAAAAACAGGGTGCTTCCGCCGACGCTCAACGTGACCACGCCCAACCCGAAGCTCGAGATCGACAGCAGCCCGCTCTCCATTCAGACCGAAGCCGAACAGTGGACCACCCGCGACGGCGGCCCGCGCCGCGCCGGGGTCAGCTCCTTCGGGTTTGGCGGTACCAACTTCCACGTCGCCATGGAGGAGTTTCTCCCCTCCGCCGGCGGCTCTGGCAAAACCACGGGGTTCAGTATGTCGTTTTCGACCGATTCACACAGCGGTGGCGGCGCGTTCGTCGCCGACGTTCCCGCCGGAGAGGGCATCGTCGCCTTCGCCGCCGACACCCAACAGCAGTTGGCAGAAGAGTTCGACCGTTTCGCCTCCGCCTTCGAACGCGGTGGTGAGCCGGCCGTGTCAGAGTGGACTGTCGACTTTCAGCAGGGCGCCGATGCTCTGCCGCAAGGCGAGGTGCGCCTGGCGGTCGCCTACGCCGACGCCGACGAGTTGGAGAACAATATCGGACGCACCCGGCGCGCTCTCGCCGGCAACATGAGCTGGCGGGTGCTCGCCAACCAGGGCGTCGTCTTCAGCGACGACGACGTCGACGGAAAGACGGCGATGTTGTTTCCCGGCCAGGGCTCACAGTATCTGGGCATGCTCTCCGAGCTGAGAGAGCGATTCAGCGTGGTCGACGATACCTTCCGGGAAGCCGACGAGATCATGGAGCCGATCCTGGGCCGGAAGCTCTCCGAGATCATCGACCCCGACCTGGACGAAGTGAACGAAAACGAGGCGTTCCGCGCGCTCACGGAGACCGAAAACACTCAGCCCGCCGTGCTGACCGCCGACATCGCCATCTATCGGCTCCTCGGCGAGCTGGGCATCGAGCCATCCATGGTCGCCGGGCACAGCCTCGGCGAGTACGGCGCCTGTGTCGCCGCCGGTGTGCTCACTTTTGAAGAGGCGCTGAAGACGGTGGCCGCCCGCGGCACGGAGATGTCCAACGCCACGCCGATGAACGGCGACTGCGGGCTGATGGCCGGTATCGGCGCGCCCGTTGAGGTGGTGCGCCCGGTGCTCGACGAGATCGACGGCTACGTCGTCTGCGCGAACATCAACTGCCCCAGCCAGACCATCATCGCCGGGCTGACCGAGCCGGTGCAGGAGGCGAAGCGGCGGTTCGAACAGATGGACTACGACGTGCCGCTTCTGCCGGTGAGCCACGCGTTTCACAGCAAAGTGGTCGCCGCCGCCAGCGAACCGCTTCGAAGCCACCTGGAGAAGATGGATGTGCAGTCGCCGCAGATCCCGATTCTGACCAACGTGACCGGCGACTTCTATCCGGAGGGGCCCGCAGCACCGGACCAGATCCGGGACATGCTCAGCGAGCAGGTCGCCTCGCCGGTGCTGTACATCGATCTGATCGAGAAGATGTACGACCACGGCGCGCGCGCCTTCGTGGAGGTCGGCCCGAAGCGGGCGCAGACGTCGTTCGTGAAGAGTACGCTGGAGGGGCGTGAGCATCTGGCGTTGTATACGAATCATCCGAAGAAGGGTGGGACCGCCACGTTGTACGAGGCGCTGGCTACCCTGTGGGCCCGTGGCGTGTGGGGTGAAACCGCTGAGGGAACAGAGGGATTGGAACCGCAGAGACGCAAAGAGCGCAGAGGAAAACCAGAAGAAAACCATCAAGGATTGGGTGTGGAGGTTTCCGGGGGCAGTGCCGGGTCGCAGATGACGGCGGCGGCAGATGCAGGCACAGCGAAAACCACGGAGGTAGGGCCGAGCACGGCTTCCCTCCCCAGATTCGCTGGGGAGGTGCCGCGAAGCGGCGGAGGGGCCGGTCATGCAACCGCTGAGATCGCCCGCGAAGAGATCATCGATGTGATGATGACGGTGCTGTGCGAGAAGACCGGATACGACCCCGCCGAGATCGAGCTGGACTTTGAGCTGGAGGCCGACCTGGGCGTAGATACGGTCAAGCAGGCCGAGATAATGGCGGAGGTTCGAGAGGAGTTTGAGCTGGAGCGCGATGAGGACTTCCGGCTGGCGGACTATCCGACGCTCGAACGCATGGCCGACTACGTCGAAGAAACACTGGGAACTGCGGAGAGCGCGGAGGGATTGGAACCGCCAAGACGCCAAGAGCGCCAAGGAAAAACCAGAGAAAAGCATCAAGGGTTGGACACGGGGGTTTCCGGAGGCAGTGCCGGGTCGCAGATGACGGCGGCGGCAGATGCAGGCGC
>SKMT01000259.1 GCA_007120915.1 Myxococcales bacterium
CCGTGGAGGATGCCGAAGAGCTTGCCCGGGAGATGGCGCAGGAGCGCGAAGAGGATACGGAGCGCATCGCCGAAGAGGCCGAACAGGCCCAGGAGGCGATTGCCCGAGCGGAGCAGCAGGAACAGGAGGCGGATGAAATGCGAATCGCCGCCGAAAGATCGGCGCAACCTCAGGCCGATGATCAGATCGGAGGCGTCGGCGACCTGGGTGCAGATTCGCCAGCCGAGCCCAGCCCTCGACGCCAGCCGCAGCCGCGACCGCAGCCGCAGCCTCAACCGGAAGCAGAGCCGCCGGACGATCACGCCGCCGACGATGCTCCGTTGGACCTGTTGGGTGGCGGTGGACGTGGAGCGCCGACGGGCGCCGAAGCTCAACCGGAGCAGCAGCAAACCGTCGAAGAGCAGGAGGACGTCGACGAGCAGGAGGACGTCGACGAGCAGGAGGACGTCGACGAGCAGCAAGAGGATGACGCCGAAGCCGAACAACTACTCGCCGATGCCCGAGACGCCTACGAAGACGGCGAAAACGAAGCGGCACGCCGACACCTCGACGAGTTGTTCGACACCGGAGCCGTCGATGCGTTGGATGACGATGCCCGCGAGGAAGCCGAAGCGTTGCGCGAAGTTGTGGAGGAGGCGCTCTACCATCCGCCGGACGCAGACTCCGAAAACTTCGATATGATGTCACCGGAGTGATTCAGCGTCACTCGTCGATGTCTTCGCGAAGTTCGGCGATCGTCTCCTCCACTTCGCTGCGGTGCTCCCAGTCGTCGGGGGCGTGCTGAAGGGCGATCTCGAGGTCTTCGATGGCCTGCTCGTACTCTTCGGTGGCAATCCACATCGACGCGCGCTTCAGATAGGGGGTCGGATAGTACGGATCGACGCCAATGGCGCGTTCCCAGTCTTCGGCGGCCGCTTCCAGATCACCGTTCATCATGTGGGCAGCCCCGCGGTTGGTCAGCGCTTCCACATCCTCGGGGTCCAGCTTGAGTGTCCGGTCGTAATCTTCGATTGCACCGTCGAGATCCTGGTTGAGGAGCCGGGCGTAGGCGCGGTTGTAATACAGTTGCGGGTCCGAAGACCGCAGTTCGATGGCCCGGTCAAAGTCCTGGAGGGCCTCGTTGGGATCTTCGAGTTGCAGATAGAGAAATCCCCGGGCGGCATAGGCGTCGGTAAAGCCCGGTTGCAGCTCGATGGCCTTGCCGTAGTCGTCGATCGCCTCTTTGACGTTGGCGAGCACGCGGTGGACGTTGCCTCGCTGGTAGTAGGCGGTGGCCATGGAGTCATCCAACTCCACAGCGCGGTTGAAGTCAGCGAGCGCGCCCTGAAAGTCGTCGTTGGAAAACCGGGCGATGCCGCGGTTGGTCCAGATCTCGGCGTCGTCGTCGACCAGCGACAGTGCGTGGTTGTAGTCGGCGATGGCAGCATCGACTTCGCCCAGCGAGTGACGCGCCAGAGCGCGGTTGAGACGGGCGACCAGGTGATCTTCATTCGCCTCGAGCACTTCGTCGAAGTCTGCACAGGCTCCCGTCAGGTCCTCCAGTGTCGCCCGGAGAATACCGCGTTGCACACGGGCCTCGATGTCATCGGGCAGTTGTTCGAGCACATGAGAATACAACTGAAGGGCGGCGTCCAGATCGCCCTGGCGCTGGGCTGCTCTGGCTTCGTCGAGCGCCTGGTCGGGGTCGTCGATATCAGCGATGTCGAGCCCGGCCATCGGGCCCAGCACTCCTTGTTCGACGTCGCGGTCGAACTGGTCGGCCAACTCATCGATCAGTTGGCGTGAAAAATCGAGGACCTCTTCGTGATACTCTTCCAGCAAGGTGCGGGCCTGGTCGAACCGCCGTCGGATCGTTTCGTCCTGTTCGTCGCTGTCGTCGGGAAGGGGCTTGGCGCCGATGCTTCGGTAGTCTGTCAGCCACCGCGGTTCGTCTTCGCCCGGGGGTTGCTCTTGTTGCTGTTGGCGCAATTCGTCGAACAGCACCTCGAGCTGGCGGTCGCCGGACATCACCAGGTTCATGTGCATCGATGACACCAGCAGATAGCGAGGCTGGTTCGCCGGGGCCCGTAGAAAGAAGAGCCAGGCGGTCTTCAGCAGCGCCCCGGCTACATCGGGCTGCTCTGTGGACTCGCCCGGGAACTGCCCGGTGCGAACGAACATCTGTATCGCCGCGGCCACGGCGACATCGGACAGCGCATGTTCGCGTTGGACCGATTGGAGCTGCTGCTCGATTTCGTCGATCAACTCTTCAGACATGACAACCTCCGGCGCCAAATTCATTCATTGGACAGCGACCGCAAGGTGTAGCGTGTCACCGCGGCAGTCACAACCTCGGTGGCGATGGCCTGTATGATCATCGTCGGTAGGTGGGCAACCAACCCCTATCGATTCCACATGTGTAACCAAAAGGAGATAGGGAGATAAGTCAGATTGGGAGATTTGATTGTGTTCACGGGTCGTGGTGCCGAGGAGATCGCATCACCTCCGCGCAGGGTGCCTTTACCGGGTACGATTCGCTGTGATGTCGATATCAACGCCGATGATCGGATACCGTCATGCAACGCGACCGTGGCTCCTGAGCATTCTCGGGCGCGCTGTACAGCGCCCGACACGAACAGCGATGGTGCCTTTGGCCCATCGGACGACGGTGGCGAAACCCGGAATGGTCGTTCGGTCTACTGATCCTGTTGGAGTAACGTTTCGCTGACCACCGAGTCCTCGGGTTCGTCCAGGGTGCCCCAGGCGATGCTGGAGGTCATGGCCAGCGCGATAAGAATGAGTACGACGATGACCAGTCGCATCAGGGATGAAAGTGCCACAATACCACCTCGCTTGAGATGTCGAAGGGAGTTGATGTGCCCCGTTACCGAGGCAGGTCGGCGACGTGTTGCTGTGCCGAGGGCGAAGCATCAGAAGTCGAGGCGCAGCAGCGGCAGTGACAGCCCGTTGTGTTGGCTTCGTCCCTGCTGACGTGCTTCTTCATGGGGGGGATCGGTGGCCGAACGGGCGTCTCGCGCCCTCGCTTCGCGGGAAGCGACTTCCATGGTGCCCACCAGGGTGCCGAAGAAGACCCCGCCGGCGGCGGTATATCCGATCACCCAGGGGCTGACCTCGCGGGCGGTGAGAATATAGATGCTCCCGCCGATCAATCCGCCCAGTAATGCTCCCAGAAAAGCGCCCCGGGTGATGGTCAGCATGTAGTCGGGAGTGCGTTCGGCGGGAGAGGGCCGCTCTTCGGCGCCGCGCTCGGTGTTGTGCAGATGGTCGGAGACGTCGTCCGTGTACTCGCCGGATTGCTCCTTCTGGTCGTCTGCATCCTGTTCGGCAGCCGGCTGGCTGTCCGACGTCTGTTGCGGTGATTGCTCCGCCGACGCGTAGGCGGAAAAGGCAAAGGTGGTAAGCGCAAAGACCGCCAGTGCTGCAAACCAACGAACCGTCCAGTGTACAGCCATGATACCTCCTGTCGTCAAAACTACCACGGCGGTACATGCTGAAGGCTGATGACCGCCGGACGGGTCGAATCCCCCCTGTGGTGGAACACGGGGCTCGTTCAGAATTCCTAGAATGAATGTAATTCCCACTGGCAAAGCGCCAAATTCACGACGGTGCATCACGGTGTGATCGGCGATGATCGATCCACCGACCACCGACCACCTACCACCCGTGAATCATCGGCCTGCGGGCGATGATTACAGATGGTGAACTGTGGGTCATTGACCGGGGGGAGTCGCTCTTTTATGGTGGCGAGCGCCGCGCGTGTATTAAAATCGGGTCAAGTGCCCGGAAACGCCCGCGGATCGGTGAGAAGAGAAGTTTCAGAAGTTCTCCTCGGAGAGGCTACAGGGAGTATCGATGAGCCAGAAAGTGTCTCTTATTCGCGGCGATGGCATTGGTCCCGAGATTGTGGAGGCCACCGTCCGGGTGCTCGAAGCGCTGGACGTGGGACTGCAATGGGAGGAGGTGCGAGCCGGATCCGGAGCGTTTGAGGATCTGGGCACCCCGCTGCCGGAAGAAACGCTGTTGAGCATTCGGCGCAACAAGGTGGCTCTGAAGGGGCCGCTGGAAACGCCGGTGGGCACCGGGTTTCGAAGCATCAACGTGGCCATTCGCAAGCACTTCGATATGTACGCCAACGTGCGTCCGGCGAAGATTTTGCCCGGTATCGAGACCCGATACTCCGATGTCGATGTGGACATGATCACGGTGCGCGAGAACACCGAGGGCGCTTACGCCGGGATCGAGCACGCCATCCCGCCGAATCGCTCCGCCGCCGAGACGATCATTTTGTGCACCAGGTGGGCCTGTGAGCGCATCGTGCGCTATGCCTTCGAATACGCCCAGAGCTCCGGGCGCGAGAAGGTCACGCTGGTGCACAAGGCGAACATCCTCAAGGAGACCAACGGCCTGTTTCTGGAGGTCGGCCAGTCGATCGCCCGGGAGTACGACGATGTGAAGTTCGAAGATCTGATCATCGACAACATGACCATGCAGATGGTGATGCGCCCCGAGCGGTTCGACGTGATCGTGACCACCAACCTGTTCGGCGACATCATCTCCGATATCGCCGCCGGGCTGATCGGAGGGCTGGGGCTGACCCCGGGTGCGAACATCGGCAAAGAGGCGTCGATGTTCGAGGCGGTGCACGGAACGGCACCGGACATCGCCGGGAAGGGCATCGCCAATCCGACGGCGTTGATGCGTGCGGCGGCGATGATGCTCGAACACCTGGAGATGGGCGAGGAAGCCAGGCGGCTGCAGAAAGGACTGAATACGGTGCTCGAAGAGGGAGAGTCGGTCACCGGCGATCTGGGCGGAGACGCCAGCACCGAAGAGTTCACCGACGCGGTGATCGCGGCGCTGGATTGACGTGGAGTCAACTCGCCCCGCCCATGGCGACGCCATGATCGTTCGATTCTGCACAGAACTGTTCAAAGCGCAGGGCTGGACACTGCGGGGCGAGCAGCTTACCACCCACCGCCGATGCGTCGTCATCGGCGCTCCTCACACCTCCAACTGGGATTTTGTGTACACCCTGGCGGCCTTTGACCTGTTGGGTCTGCCGCTTCGGTTTACCATCAAGCGCGAGTGGATGCGTTTTCCCTTCAATCTGCTGATCGAACCGGCGGGGGGGCTTGCCATCGATCGTCGCCCGCGCGACGAAACCGGTGACCGCCCCAGCATGGTCGATGTGATGATCGAGCTGTTCGATGATCACCCCGATGAGCTGGCGCTGGTGGTGACCCCGGAGGCGACGCGAAGCCCGAATCCGCGCTGGAAAAGCGGGTTCTACCATGTCGCCCGCGGTGCCGGAGTGCCGATTCTGCTCGGCTATCTAGACTATGCCAAAAAGGAGGCGGGGGTTGGAAAGGTGATCGAACCCAGCGGGGATTTCGAGGCCGATATGCGCGAGATTACCGAGTTTTACCGGTCTGTCACTCCCAGGTATCCGGAGCGATTCATGCTCGACCAGCGGTTTGTCGACTCCCGGTAAGCAGCAACGCTGCACCCCGATCAAGTTGCAACATTTCAAAACCTGGGGACTACTGGGCGAAGCCGGGGTTGGATCATAGCTTTATTGAGTCGGCGTTCTTAGCCGATCCAGATCACTTTCGACCTACTCCAACCTAGAGGGGGACAGATGCAACAGTGCACCGGGTCCGTCCGCTGCGTGTCATGACGTCTGACGTTGGCAATCCGTTGGCTGATAGCGAATTGATCTTGCAGCAAGGGGGGAACAGATGCAGCACAATGCTCTTTACGACGACACCATCAACAGCCTCAACGCTCGACTTCCAGACCTGAGACGCCAGTGGCATCGATCGAAGCCGTTTCGCTGGGTGGTCATCGACAATTTCTTGCCCGAAGACCACGCCGAACGGGTCCACGACGAATATCCCACCCCCTACGAGACCGACTTCGACGAGACGACCTACGCCCACCAGAAGGGCAAATTTACCAAGACCGAGGGGTTTGAAGGGGCGATGAAGCAGTTTTTCGACTTCGGCGCATCCCCCGAATTTCTACGCTGGCTCGAAGCACTGACGGGGATCGACGATCTGCTCGCTGATCCCACCCTCGAAGGTGGGGGGCTCCACCAGATCGGCCAGGGGGGCTATCTGGACATTCACATCGACTACAATCGCCACCCCCAGTTCAAATGGCACCGGCGTCTGAACCTGCTGGTGTACATGAACAAGGACTGGAAGCGCGAGTACAACGGCCAGCTTGAGCTGTGGGATTTCACCGACGGCAACGAGGAGTTGCTCGAGGAGTTGTATCCGTCGTTTAACACGGCGCTGATCTTTGAGACCAACGAGATCAGCTACCACGGCGACCCACACCCGGTGGATTGTCCGGCGCCGATGACCCGCAAGTC
>SKMT01000282.1 GCA_007120915.1 Myxococcales bacterium
CAAGGAAAAACAGGGTAGGCCGTGCTGTTTCGACCGGCGGGAATGTTCCAATCGGTCGGGCGAGCCGGGGTCAAAGTCCCTTTGGCCCCGTCGGCGAGCCGAGGCAGGACTCCGGGAGTACGTGTGCACCTGAGCCAGACAGCGCGACGATCTCAGCGTTGAAGACCCTTGGAGATATGGATCGCCTGCAAGTCTTCTCCTTGAGCTCGTCGCGCTGGGCTGGCTCAGGAGACCTCGGCGAGCGAAATTCGCCCGAGGCCAATGTGAGACGACGAGACAGATTCACATCGGAGAGGAGTCTCACGCCGGGATCGGCGAATTCCGCCGCCGAGGTGCGCACGTACTCCCGGAGTCCTGCCTCGGCGCCCCGCTCAGCCCTCAGCCTTGGCTGGGGGGATCCAGCGTTACAAACCAGAGGCGATGTCTGACACGACAAACGGAGGTTGGACAACCTCGCCGGTCACCCACACCACCGACCACCAACCACCGACCACCAACCACCGTGATTCACCGGCCTCCGGCCGGTAATCACCAACCACCGATTTCTCGAACCTCAGTCTCCCGGGCAGCCTGAACTGCGGCTGGCCCGGGGCTACGGGTCGAGCGATGGACCTCCACGGGTCACACCGACCACCAACCACCGACCACCAACCACCGTGATTCACCGGCCTCCGGCCGGTAATCACCAACCACCGACCACCAACCACCGCCCACCGCCCACCAACCAATAACCAATAACCAATAACTATCGCCCTAGATCGCCTCGGCGATTCCGTCCATTGGGCCCCACAGATAGGTCTGTTGTTGGGCCAGGTCAGCGGCGGTCTCGCGCTTGGATTCGTCGTCCGTGGTCAGGGCGCGCACCAGGTAGTAGGCGGCGCGTTTGGGGGCGGGCCAGGCGTCGGGTGGGTCGCCGTCGAATTGGAAGTTGTTGGTGGCATCGCCGAGTTCGTCGGCGGGGATGCTGAAGTCGAAGTAGAAGTTGTACAGGTCTTCGAACAGCGGGTCCTGGGGGTTGTCGGCCGCCACGAGCAGGGCAAGCAGAAAACCGATGTCCTGATTTCCGGCATCGGCGTATGTGTGGGTGTTGCGGACCCACTCGAGCAGGCGGTCCGGGTTGTCGTAGAGGGCTTCGTTCAGGTCGACCTGGTGGCGCACATACTCTTCGTTGAGTTCGGTGTCGATGCGGTCGGTCACCAACAGCCCCAGCGAGTTGGCGGTGGCCACGATCTGATAGCCGTCGAGTTCCCAGGGGGAGGATTCTTCCAGCAGTGCAAAGGGGTTTTCGCCGGTCTCCTCGGTGAGGATGACCCGCCCATACAACTCGGCGGAGGCGGCGTCGGTGTAGTGGTAGACCTGGTAGTACTCGTCGGCGAGGTCGCGCAGAAACGCGCGGGCCTCTTCGTGTTGGTCGAGCCTGGTCATGCAGTCGACGTGCTGGGTCAGGTCCTGGGTTCGGGTCCAGTCGTAGTCGAACTCGTCGTCAGCGCCATCGTGCAGTGCGAAGCGGGGCTCGAAGTGCTGGACGGCTTCTTCGCAATTGCCCCGTTCGTAGTTCAGTTGGCCGGCGTGCTGGTAGGCCAGTTTGCGAAGTTCAGGGTCGTCGGTCTCGTCGATGACCCGTTGCATATGTGACATCGCCTCGTCGGCGTTGTCGCTGGTATAGGCGGCGAACAAGGCGGTGGTTTCGGTGTCGAAGTTGTCGTGGTGCTGGCGGTACACCTGGTGGGGTGGGGTGCGGTCGAGCTGGTCGCCGTATTCGAGCTTCAGGTCGATGATGGTGGTGTGAAGGTCGATGGAGTCGGGATGGTCCTGTCCATGTTCGGCCAGCAGGTCGATCCAGTCGGCGGCGCGACGGGGCTGGTCGTTGAAGTACATTGCTTCCTGCGCCCGGGAGTCGACCCACCAGAGGTAGTCGGGGTCGGTGGGATCGATCTGGACCAGTCGCTCAATCAGATCGTCTAGGCGGTCAGGGTGATACATCGACAGTTGGTCGAGAGCGGTGTTCGGGCCCAGGTAGATGGTGTAGTCGAAGTCCTCCATCAGCCCGCCCATCTCTTCCAGATCGACGTCGTCGCCCAGAAGCTCCTCGTCGCCCAGAAGGTCGTCGTCGAGATCGGTGTCGAACTCTGCGCCCTCCAGCCCCTCGCCGTAGGGGTCGTCGGTCCAGTCGTCACCATACGGATCGTCGTTCCACAGCGGGTCGTCCAGCAGGCCATCGTCGAGGTATTCATCGCTGTAGAGTGCTTCGTACAGAAACGCCCAGCGCACTTCACGGTCGCCGTACATGTCGATCTCTTCGGGGGGGGGCTCGTCGATGTAGTCGACGTCATCTCGCACATAGCGGCGAAGCCCGGCGAGATAGTCGATGTCCTCTTCGTACTCCAGATAGGCGCCGCTTTGATATTCGTGGCCACTGATGTCGAAGTAGGTGACTCGTTCGATGATGGCCGGGGCGGCGCCAGCGATGTTGTAGACCACCAGATCCTTTCCCCAGGGTACGTCGAATTCGAAGTCTTCGATGTGCTGGCCATCGGCGAAACTTGCGGACAACCTGCGGGTGCCATCCTCCATTTCGATGGTCTTGATCGTGCGGGGGCCGATTTCGTAGCTGGCCTCGCCGTCGACGGTCAGCTCCACGGGTTCGTCGAAGGCGTTGATGACCTGCACGTCTTCGTCGACAAAGAGGAACGCGACGATCACGCCAAGTACACACAGAAGCGCCATGCCCGCTGCGGCGGCGATGGCACCGAATCCGACGATACGCTGCCAGTTTTTCTGCCCGGAGCTTGCGTCGACATTGCCAGGGGCTGAGTATCCGGCGTCGCCGGTGGAACCGGGTTCGGGCTGCGCGTCGTCCCAGCCACCGCCCCAGTCGCCGCCCGGTTCGGGTTGGCGATAGTTGTCGTCGTGCTCGCTCATAGAAATTCTCCTCGACCAGTAGAGATCAGCCCGTGGTGGACCGCCGGAAGTGTTGCCGATTAGGCGGCAGCATAGCCGCCGGGGCGCCGAGAAATCCAGAAGGGATTGGGACTTGGGTCTCGGGTCTTGTGTCTTGGGTCTTGGCTTCTGGGGGGGGCGCCCCCCCGAACGTCAGTGCTCGACCCGTAGCCCCGGGCAATGCGCTGTTTGCGTGCCCGGGGTTCGGAGGTTCATGTCTGCCCGGAAAGTGTTGCGTCACTCGTCGAGCAACGCCGTCGCTACGGCCTGCTTCGGCCCCCACAGAGCGTGTTCGTCGAGCGTGTCGCGCAGCGCCTGCCGTCGGAGATCATCGTCCGGCGTCGTCAACGCCCGCGCCAGCAGGTAGGCGGACCGGTCGCGGGGGCTCCAGTGCTCGGGGGGATCGGGCTCGAAGCTGTAGTCGTCGGTCTTCTCCGGGAGCGTCTCGACCCATTCCCAGGGGGAGTTCAGGTAAATCTTGGCCTCGTCGCGGATGGTGTGGGCGTCGACGGCGCCGCCGATGAAGTAGGTCAGCAACGCCATTCCGTCGCCGGCGGAGGCGACGGTGTCGGGGTGGCTGTGGATAAAGTCGATCAGCTCTTCGGGGCGGTCCAACAGCACGGCGTTGAGCTCGGCGGTGTCTACATGCCAGTGCTCGCGCTCGGATTTTTCCGGAAGATCGGAGATGGGTACGGCCAACTCATTGGCGTGGCTGAAGGTGACGTCGTATTCGTAGGGAGCGGCTTCGGCGCGTCGTTGCAGAAGCCGGAAGGGATCGTCGTCGCCGTCGGTCGACAGAATGAGACGGCCGTAGTGGATCGCGGCGCTGTGGGCGTAACCGGTGTCGACATCGGCGAGCTGCTCGAACAGTTGGCGGCCCCGGTCGACGTGGTCGGTTTCAAGTGCGCACCAGGCGACGAAAAACAGGTCCGGATCCCCCGGCAACCAGTCGGAATCGGCGCGGCTCCAGGCGGCGTAGTGATCGAGCACATCGTCGCAGCGGCGCTGAGACTGGCGTTGCTGTGCGACCATCAGATGGGCGCGGGCTGCATACTCGGAGATGGTGTCGTCGTCGGCGAGCTCATCGGCGTCCACGACCAGACGATCGAGCATCTCGTCGCGCCGATCCTCATCGTCGGTGACTTCTGCGACCAGGAGAGTGGTCGCCTCGTCACCGCGTTGTTGATGCAGTTGTTTGGCCCACGATTCGGGATCAGGGGCGTCGATCTGATCGGAGAACTGATCGCTGAGGCTGATGAACGCTCGCTGAAGTTCCAGCGCCTCGGGGTTGTCCGTCGCGATCCGTTCGAGTCGTTGCATCCAGGCGTCGGTGGCGTCGCCGTCGGTGTGCACCAGATCGTTGAGGTACTCCTGCAGCGGGGTGTGCAGACCGGTGTTGTCGGGATAGAGAGGCAGCGTGGTCTGCATGTAGTCGTCGAAGCGTTCTTCGTGGTCCTCAAGCAGCCGCCGGGCAGCATCGTTGGGCGGCATTTTGCGGAAATAAAACTCCCAGTGCATCGTCGTGTCGGCGACAGCATGTGACAGTTCCTCGGGAGGGGGTTCGTCGATGAAACGCACGTTGTCACGCACATAATGGCGCAGTCCCGCGAGGGTAATGCGCTCTTCTTCGGGCCAGGTGACGTCTTCGTCGGAGTCGATGAGATCTTCGGAGATATAGGTCACCGATGCGACGTGGGCGTCGGCGACGCCGGCGATGTTGTAGACGATCAGGTCCTTGCCACGGGGCACCTCGAAGTCGAACGTCTCGATGTGCTCCCCGTCGGCGGTGTAGGTGGTCAGCTCCCGTTGTCCGGGGGACATCGGCTCGGTGTGCAGGCTCAGTGCGTCGACATCGACGGTCTGGTCGTCGTCGATGCTCACCTGAGCCGGTTCGTTAAGTCCGTTGACGATCTGCACCGGCGGTTCGTGAAATTCGAGCCACGCAAGATAGGCCAGGGGGGCGATGGCGCCGACGGCGAGTGCGGCGAGGGCGACAAACTGCCACAGATGGTAGGCCGGCGACATCTGAACTCGACCCTCGAACTGTTCGCCCTCATCGGCGCCGCGGCGCACCAGATAGCGTCGCAGCGGAAACAGCGGCACGAACAACACCGACACCACCAGAGTGGTCAGAAAGTGAGGTGCTTCGTCGGTGGGAGGGGGCTGGGAGCGGAGTCGAAAACCGGTGCCGAATACCGTTTTCGGCTCCGGAGGATCGGTGACGGGCTGAAGGAAACGCTGCGGGTTGTCCGCCAGATAATCGGCAGCCTCTTCGGCCTCTCGGGTCTCGGCGCGGCGCCGGTATCCAAGAAGTCGCCGCCGGTAACGCCGGTAGAACCCGCGGGTGATCAGTTGTTCGAGCTGTCGATCGGCCAGAAGCCGTTGCAGACATTGCTCATCGACCGGTTCGTTCGACATCTCGGCTCCCGTTTGTTGTTCCGCACTGGTGTTGGACGATCATCATAGCGCACTGGACACCGGGCGTGTACCGCTGCCCGCCGAGCCCAGCGCCCAGCACCCAGCACCCAGAGCCCAGAGCCCAGCGCCCAGCGCCCAGCACCCAGCGCCCAGCACCCAGCGCCCAGCGCCCAGCGCCCAGAGCCCACCCACCACCTAATACTGCATTCTGTACAGCCGCCGGCGGGAATGATAACCGGGGGCGACGGTGCCACCGGGCACCATCAGTACATCTATCACCGACACCATACCACCTGAGACGGAGGGCGACGTTGGGTGCCTTCAAGGGATCACTTTCGTACAAGCTGTTTTATGTGCAGGGCGAGCTGGAAGATGACTGGAAAACTCGCTACGTCGAGCGCATCCAGGCCAATTCGTTCACACCGCTGACCCCGGATGACGAAGACGAGGTCTCGGAGGGCTGGGTGCCCATCGACCGGCCCCTGGACGCGGAGTTCGACATCTACTCCGTGTTGTTCGACCACTACATCAACCTGGGGTTTCGCCGCGACAAGTACACCATCCCCAAGGCGCTGCTGAAGGCTCACGTCCAGGAGGCCCAGCGCGAGTACATGCGCGAAAACGACAAGGAAAAACTCAGCAAGTACGAGCGCGACGACATCAAGGCGGTGGTCAAACGAGAGCTGAAAGAACAGCAGTTGCCCCGCATGAAGATCATCGACGTCAGTTGGAACATCCGCGACGGGCGGGTGCGGTTCTGGAGCCAGGCCAACAAGCGCTGCGAGACGTTTCAGGGCTACTTCGAGGACACCTTCGGGCTCAAGATCGTGCCGGCCAGCCCCTTCACCAACGCCATGACGCTGGGGCTTGGCGACGACAAGATCGAGCGGCTGAAGGATGTGGAGCCGGCGAACTTTATTGAAGGCTGAGGTTTGCGAGCGACCCCTCCGCCTCACATTCGTTCGGCACCTCCCCAATCAACTTGGGGAGGGAAGCCGTGCTGCACTGTC
>SKMT01000279.1 GCA_007120915.1 Myxococcales bacterium
GGGGCATCTGAAGCTCCACCTCGCCGGAGACCGTCGGTGACTCCACGGAAATGGTGTCGACGCCGTCGGAGTCGATGTCGATGCGGATGTCATCAACGGCTTCGATGTCATGCTCCGGATCGTCGTAGTCTTCCGTCGCTTCATGACAGTGCGTTCTGGCCACCCCTCGGAGTTCCGGGGCTTCATCGGCGAATCCAACGACCACTGCGAAGAGTTCGTGTTGCCCGTAGGGATCGGGAACGTCAGGCTCACCATCTTCGGGCATATCGCCCAGGGGAACACTGAAGTAGTGGCCGCTGACCTGGTGAAAATGAAGCACCAGCTTCGGGCCGTCTGCCGTCTCGATCTCATGTCGTTCCACGTCGACGAAGTACGTCTGCTTGTCGGTTCCTCCCCCGGATCCGTGACTGGCCGAAATGTAGTCCTTGGTGCGGAAGACGAACCATCCCGCCGCAGTCTGCACCGCCGTATACAGCCGCCCCTTGCCCATGGTTGCCCCCGGCAGCCCGGCCCGGATCAGGGCCACCCGGTACCCCCTGTCATCATCGAACTGCTCCTGTCCCAACACCTCCACCTGTTGGTAGAGTCGGGCCTGGTACTGCGGCAGACACGCTTCGGCGTTGCTCTTCATCAAGCGGGCAATCTGCGCGGGGCTGTCGGCCCCAAAGGGCATCGACGGCAACGTCTTCGGCTCGTCGTTGGCCACCAGACAGTCCGGGGCCGATGCCGTATAACCGCGCACCACCTCTGTCGTATCCGTTCCTCCCCCCGGGGTCTCGACGACAGCCCGGTAGTAACGCGAAAACGTGTCACGGGGATCACCGATGCTGAAGAACGTCCCCTCCGCTGTCTCACCGATATCTTCGAACTCTCCTTCAGGGTCCCCGGCCCTCTGCCAGCGCACCCGTTTCTCGTTTGCCTCGGCGCGCTGTTCTACCGTCGCCGATGGTTCGCTGACGCCCTGCTCGGTGACGGCCCGAACTCGATAGGACGAAGGCTCACCGGGCTCGATGGCCGCCCCCTCCAGCCGAAGAGCCACCATCCCGTAGTGGTCTCCCCGCGTCGCCGACGGAGTCCCCGCCCTGGGCCGGGGCTGTTCGACCGTGTCGTCGACGAAACTGGTCTCGTCGCCCGCATCGCGCCACTGCCCTTCGTCGATCTTCACCTGATACCCGGTGATCGCCGGGGCGGCGCGGTAACCCGGCACACCCGGGGATTGGTAGACTTCTTCACCGTCCACAACGGCCGTGACGCTGTAGGCATGGCGTGTTCCCGGCTCGGCGTACGGTTCGACCCAGCCCAGATGGACAGAATCCGACCGAGATTCAACTTCGGTAATCACCGGAGGATGCACCACACCGGCGTCCGCATCATCATCCCGGTAGCGCACATCGTCGACGGTCGCGATAGACCGACCGTCGCGGTACACCCGGTACTCATCGGCGCCGTCGACTTCCTGCCAGACTATCCCCACATGGCCCGTCGCCTCCCCCTCCGACACCGAAATCTTCGCCGGCGCCCCGGTATCTGATGCGTCCAACAACATCCGCGACAAATGCAACGCGATCCCCATGGCCAACAAAACCAGACAGACAATCACAAACAGGCGTTTCGAGATGGGCAATCGAGTCATCAGCATCACAAAAGCTCCGGCGACAGTCGGCTCATCAGTTGCATTCCACAATAGCCACTGAACATGCCTTTGGCATGGCTGAATTGTGACGATTGTGTGCAAAAGACGGACATCGCCGCCCAGCACCCAGAGCCCAGCACCCAGAGCCCAGCACCCAGCACCCAGCACCCAGAGCCCAGAGCCCAGCGCCCAGCACCCAGAGCCCAGCGCCCAGCACCCAGCGCCTAACCGCCCCCTTCAAACTCCGCCAGCCGGTACTGCTTCGAGTCGCGATGGATGTACTTGTCGGTGCCGTTCTCCGTCAGAAACCAGTGCCACCGCTCGGGGTACGCCGGCTCGACGGGATTTCCCCAGCCGTCGGTGAGGATGAACACCCCCTGGGGGTATTCGGAGCCCTGGCGGGCCTGCTTTTTTAGCTCGTACTCCAGCGGATGGAACGACGTGCCGCCGAAGCCGGTCAGTTTTCGCTCGTCCAGATCGATCCGATAGGGCTGGGTGTCGAAACAGTACAGATCCACATCGAACAGATGGTGGGGAATGGAGTCGACGCAATCCATGAACCGACGGGCGTACTTGCGGCATGATCCGGAGGTGTCCACAAAGAAGGTCACCCGGGGCATGTCGAAGTCCTCGACGGGCTTTTCCCAGGGCACCGACAGCCCACCCTGCACCGACTGGAGTCGTCGGGGTGTGCGGTCCCAGCGCTCCTTGAACTCATCGACGGGTTTGTTGCGCCGCACCCAGTCCTCGATGATCTGTGCCCACTTTGTGTTCACCTCCACGTTGCGGGGTTTCATCACCCGGGTGGCCATCGGCGTGAAATCACCGGCGGTGCTGTCGTCGAGCGCCTCGTTGATCTCTTCGACCTCCTCGTCGGACATGCGCCGGCCGGCGCGCTCGCTCACCTCCTCGAGCAACTCCTCCGGGATGTCGTCGAGCCCCGTATGGTCGTCGAAACACCACAGTTCACACTCCTCGGTGTCGACCCCGCCGAGCTGGCGGTAGATGTGCTCGAAGTGGTTGAAGCGCACATCGTGGTCGTGGCCGAAGACCGTATCCTTGAAGCAGCCGAGCTGTGCGATGCGCTCGTCGAGGCACTCGCGGCGAAACCCGAAGGCGGAGACAAGCTGGGTGTTCACGGTCACGTCCATGGCGATATTCAGGTCGCGGCGGTCGGCGTCGTTTCGAGGGCTGGCGCTTCGAGAGCCGTGATTCAGAAGCACGTGCAGTGCCTCGTGGGAGATGACGAACAGCCGGCTGTAGTCGTCGAGGCTCTCCCAGAAGTCGGGGTTGAACTTGAAGGCCAGATGCTGGTTGTTCAGATCGAACGTCACCGCCGCCGTCTCCACCTCTTCGGTGAACACCGGCCGGCCCATCTCCCAGAGTTGGTAGAAGATGGCGTGGTGTTCTTCGAGCCCCTGCAACAGCTCCAGGTATTCGGAATCGCCAATCATCGCATCGCCTCCTTCGTGACCGTGCACAGATTGACGAGTCCGTGGTCAAAGTTCAGCAGTTGGTCCAGGTGGTTGCGAATCAACGCCCCGGCGTCGACGTCGGCGCGTCCGACGACCTCCAGAACAAGCGCGTTGGTAAAGTCGGCGAGGTAATGCTTGCGTGCGAAGCGGTGGACCGTCTTCGGGATGCTGCGCTTCAGAAACGTGTTGACCACCTCCAGCGATGTCTTCAGCTCACGGATGGGCATCGTCCGCGGCGGGGGTGACTCTTCGATAAGCGTACGCAGCGCGTGTCGTCTCTCCCGGGTGCTGCTGTTGTGTCGGTTCGACATCGTCTCCAGCAACTCTTCGGGCGACGCCGAGCGTTCGCCGTCGTGAAATTCGTCATCCGGCATCACCCATGCTGCATCCAGGTCGATGACCGCCACATCGTCGTCGCGGTACAGACACTTCTCGGGCATCTCCTTTGCGCTTCTGCGCTCCCAGATCTCGACCTGCGTTTCCGGGTCGCAGGCGCCGGTGGCCATGATGTCGTCGATCACATACAGCACGTGGTCGTACTGCTCTTCGGCCACCATCGCCTGGCGCAGCACCTCGCGGTGTTCCACGATCAGAGACGCGAGCTTCTCCTCGGGGATGCAGGGCAGAAACCTCCTCAGATACTCCTCGGTGGCCACGACCCTGTCGATGGCGCTTCGATACTGGTTTTCGACCTCGAAAAACTCCCGAATATCGTCGTCCGTGCCCTCCTCGTACAGCGACTGCAGGCGGACGTCGACGGAGCCGATGTCGAGCCGGTCCAGAAGCGCCCGGGGGTTGGACTGTCGCGGCAGCGCATCGCGCAGGCTGCCCCCCATCTGCTGCAACTCGAGCGCGTAGTCGAGCCGCCTGGGCGACACCTTCTGCTTCGTTCTGTCCGACAACCCCTCCCACCACTCCGCAGCCGCCGCTGCCGTCGACGCCCCGAACTTCTCGGCGAAGTACTCCCGGTTGATCCGGTAGGGAATCTCCACATGCACCTGAAACCGGTCGCGCTGGGCGGGGTCCAGTGGCTGGACGTCGTACTTGAAATCGCTGTCGGCGGCGGGGTTGATGATCGCCCAGACCACCCGCAGATTCTCAAACCGATGGCCGTTGATCGACTTGAACTGAATCAGCTCCATCACCGCGTTTCGCACCTTCTTGTGTGACCGGTTAAACTCGTCGATCACCAGCGCCTCCACGTCGTCTTCGGCAAACCCCCGCGGGCGCACCAGTTCCAGATAGGAGGTATCGCCGTCGCTCTTCTCCCGGGGGATCCCGATGAAGTCGACCCAGGGATCCATCGTCGCCGCGCTGAAGTACTTCCAGTTGATCCCCTCCTCATCCATCACATCCTTGATGATCGACGACTTGCCCACACCATGGCGGCCGCTAAACAGCACGTTCAAATCGTTGTCGAGCCAGAATTTTAGGCGTTTTTCAGATATCATCGCACAGTCCTTTGCATCCCACAGTTCCCTGTGGATTTGGCAGTTTCCATCCCAATGACAGGCTTTCGGGGGGCCTGCACCTACATATAGCGAGTGCTCCCCGTTTCCTCAAAAATTAGTTCGTATTGGGTGATCGTATTACGGCAAACACACCATCGCCTACAGCCATTTGAATGGGTCGGCGAGACACGTTTCCGAATTCCGACTTCCGACTTCCGATTCGCCTTTTGCTTTTCCTTCGTCGCCGGCTTTCCGTGTGAACTCGGGTGTGATCGGTTTCCGTCGGTAGAGATATCTTTTGAGAAAAAAATATGGCAACATCTCCGTGAATGGGGAATTCGTTACGAACCCAAAACCCGCGTAGCCGCGCGGACTCAAACGGAGACGTTGCCATGAATGGAAAGTATAGGGATGCGATCGCAGATGCCAGCGAAATTTTGATGGAAGCGATGCTGGACGATGTTGATGAACTAACCGCCCAGGGTCGTCAGCTTGATGGGAAAGTTCGAGACGTCGTGTTTCGACTGGGTTTGCTGCTGGTGCGAAACCTGTACGTAGCTCTTCAACAACGGCTTATCAGCCAGGGGAAAGAACAAGGGTTTACGGTTGAGCGCAGACCGGTGGTGACCTTCAATACGGTGTTCGGCCCTGTCGAGGTGGAGTCGGTCTATCTGTACGATCGCCAGCGAGGAAAAGGGCGCCGTCCACTCAAGGAGGTGTTCGGCGTGGTCGGAGACGGCTACAGCGATACTGTCGAGCGCGCCTTGACAGATTTTGGCATCGAAAAGTCGTTTGGCCGGGCCGCAGAGCAATTCGAGGAACACTACGGATGGGAAATCGGACGCACCACGATTCTTCGAAAGACCGAACAGCTTGGCGAAGAGGCCGAGACCTTTCTCGAAGAACGTTTTGAACAGGGAGAGGAGCGCTACAGCCAACCGGACGCCGGTGCTCCCAAGGCCGAACGAATGATCACGAGTCTGGATGGCTGCATGATCAGAACCGGCGAGTTAATGGAGGCACAACAGGCCGCTGCTAAAGCGGAAAATGACGACAGACGCAAAAAATACGAACAACTTCCCCCGGACAAGACAGTGCGCTTCGAAGAGTGGAAAGAGGTACGAACCGGACTGGCCAGAAGACCTGGCCAGGTCGACCCGATCTTTGTGTGTCGGCGAGGTGATTACGAAACGATTTGCCGACAACTTTTTGGCGCTGCGGGACTGCAGAAGCTGGGCTTTGACACTGAAGTAGTCGGGCTGATCGATGGTGCCTTCGGTCTCAAAGAGGCGATGGAGTTATCCTTCGCCAATCTCCAGATCATCCTCGACCCATCACATCTGAAACACCATTTCTACGAGGCGGCGGAAACGCTCGGGCTGGAGGGCGAAGCTGCCAAAGGATGGGTCGATGACTATTTCGACAAACTGGCCGACGGCCATGTGCTCAAAGTCGTTGCTGAACTCGAATCAGAGTGCGGCAAGCAGTCGGAAGATTCAGCTGCATTCGAGCGCTTGGAGCGCCTCATCAAGCACCTGACGCGATTTATGCACTGCGTCTATTATCGTGAATACAAAGAAGATGACTGGCCCATCGGCTCCGGTGAGGCAGAAGCTGCTCATCGTTATATCCCCCAGGAGCGCCTCAAGATTTCCGGTGCATGTTGGCGTGAAGAAACACTTAATCCGATGCTTGCGCTGCGGGTTGTTCGATCCAATGGATGGTGGGATGAATTCTGGGAGTCAGAACACGAACGACGAGCCGCCTAACCGATCAAGGTGGATCACACCC
>SKMT01000250.1 GCA_007120915.1 Myxococcales bacterium
GATGAGCTGGAGCAGACCATCGCCGCCCAGCAACGCAATATCGAACAGGCCGAACGAGGCTTCGAGATCGCCCAGGTCAGCTACGAGGAAGGGGCCTACAGCCTGATGGACGTCAACGATGCCGAAGAAGCGTTAACCGAAGCCCGGCTCAATCACGCCAACGTGCTGGGCGACTACATCGGTGCTGTACTCGACCTGGAAGAACTGATCGGCACCAGTGTCACCGCCACCGAACATCAATGAGCGACGGATCATGATCATGCGCAAGAAATTCTGGATTGTCCTGGTGGTGGTTGTGCTGGTGGGCGGGGCGCTGTTTGTGCTCAGCCAGCGCGACAGCTCTGAGGAGCCCGATGAAGAAGAGCCACCGGAGGCCAGCCCCGTGAAGACGGTCCAGCCCGAAGAGCTGACGCTTCCCGGCGAACGCTCGTACGCCACCACCCTCCAGCCCTGGGAGACGGCGCATATCAGCGGGTCAACCGGAACACTCATCGACGCCGTACACGTCCGTGAGGGCGACCATGTCTCGCGGGGGCAGCTCGTCGCCGAGATGTACGACTCGGAGCTGCGCCAGGCGGAGGTCGAAAAACGCACCGCCCGCGCCGAGTTGGAGCGAAGTGAGCGGCTCGCGGAGGTGGGCGCCGTTCCGGGCCAGCAACTCGAACAGGCCGAAGCCCAGTATGAGTCGGCGTCGACGACGGTGGAGCTGCTCGGCAAGAACACCCGTCTGACCTCGCCGATCGGCGGGGTCGTCACCGACAAGTACTTCGTTGCCGGCGAACAGTTTGCTTCCACCGCCGAAACACCCTCCATCGTGACGGTTCAGCAGCTCGACCCGCTCAAAGCGGTGGTCGATGTCTCCGAGCGCTTCTGGCGCAACGTCGACGCCGGCATGGAGGCAGTGGTGCGACTCGACGCCCATGGCTCGCGCAGCTTCGACGGCGTCGTCGAGCGAACGCTTCCCACGGTGCGCCCTGACAGCCGCACCTTCCAGGTCGAGATTCGCATCGATAACGACGACGGGAAGCTCTCCTCCGGGATGTCGGGGCGGGTGCGGCTGAATATGGGAGACATTTCCGGGATGTTCATCCCCCGCACGGCGATGCGCACCGAACCGGGCGGCGACACGCACTACGTCTTTGTCGTCGACGACGAAGAGACGGCGCGCCGCATCGATGTGAAGCCCGGTGAGCGCATCGAGGAGTATCAGCAAATTGTCGACGGGCTCGACAAAGACCACCAGGTGGTCATCGAGGGGGCTGCGAGGCTGAGCGATGGCGCATCGGTTCAGGTCGTGGACTGAGCCTTCGGAGACTTCCCTTCTTCTGCACGTGACGCACCGAACACTTTACGAGTGACGCAATGAACCTGTTTCGCACCGCCGTCAGACGCCCCGTGGCGACCTCGATGCTCTTTATCGCCATCGTGGTCTTCGGGGTGTTTTCCTTCCAGCGTCTGCCGGTGGACCTGTTTCCCGAAATTGACGCCCCTGTCGTCTCCGTGGTCACCACCTATTCGGGGGCCGGGGCGTTGGAGATCGAACGGAACGTCACCGACCCGCTCGAAAGTCTGCTGGCGACGGTGCCTCAGCTCGACGAGATGACCTCCGAGTCCGTCGATGACATGTCGGTGATCACCCTGGAGTTTGACTGGGACGCCGACATGGACGAGGCGTCCAACGACGTGCGCGACGCCCTCGGCCCCGCCGCCCGTGTGTTGCCGGAGAATGCCGACGAGCCGATACTCCAGAAATTCGACGCCGGAGCGATCCCGGTGGTCGTCTACTCGGCGACCGCCGAGGAGAGCTACTGGGATCTGGAGCAGATCATCGACGATGAACTGGCCGGCCCCCTCAACCGTATCAACGGGGTCGCCGACGTGTCGGTCACTGGCGCTCCTCAGCTTCAGGTCGACGTCACCGTCGATCCCGACCGGCTCGATGACTTCCATCTCGATATCGACCAGATCTCCCAGGCGCTGCAGGCGGAGAATATCACGTCGCCCGCCGGCGACATTGAGCTGGGCGACGACAGCTACAATCTGCGCGTTGACACCGAGTTCGACCAGATCGAGCAGATCGAAGAGGTGATCGTCGCCAACATCGAGGGGCGAGTGGTGCGGGTGGGTGACGTCGCCGAGGTTGCCGAGGGGCTGGAGGATGAGACGGCGATCTCGCGGGTCAACCGACAGCAGGGTGTCACCTTCATGATCCAGAAGCAGTCCGACGCCAACACCGTGCAGGTCGCCTCTCGGGTCAAAGACGCGATGCCGGCGCTGACCGAAACGCTGCCGGAAGATGTTGAAATCCACGAGATCATCGACACCTCCGACTTTATCGTCAATTCGGTCGATAACCTCAGCTCCGTGCTGTTTTACGCGCTGCTGTTTGTGATCCTTGTGGTGCTGGTATTTCTCCGTCAGTGGCGAGCCACTGTGATCGTGGCGGCGACGATTCCGGTGTCGCTGATCGTGGCGTTTATCTATCTGGCGTTGACCGGCAGCTCGCTGAACATCATATCGCTCTCCTCACTGTCGATTGCGCTGGGGATGGTCGTCGACGACGCGATTGTGGTGCTGGAGAATGTGATGCGCCACGTCGAAGACGGCAGCCGTCCCGACGAAGCGGCCGTCTACGGCACCGGGGAGGTGGGCATCGCTGTGTTTGCCACCACCCTGACGGTGACGGCGGTGTTCTTGCCGCTGACGTTTATCACCGGCTCGATGGGAGTGTGGTTCGGCCAGCTCGGGATGATCGTGGTGGTCACAGTAGTCACCTCCACTTTGGCGGCGTTGACGCTGACACCGATGATGGCGTCGCTTCTTCTGAAACGAATCGACGAAGGCAAACCCCCACCGAAGCTGCTGCAGTTGATCTCCAGCGGTGTCGAGGGTTCGTTGTCGGGACTTGAGACAAGCTACGGCAACGCCCTGCGGGGCGCGCTTCGCTACAAGAAAACGGTGCTGGCGTTGGCTGTGGTGGTGTTTGTGGGAACGGTGATGACAGTTCCCACCATCGGTACCGAGTTTATGCCCGTCAGCGACGACGGTCAGATTACTGTCTCCGGAGAGCTGGAGACGAGCCGAAGCCTCGACTACACCGCCGGGGTTGTCGACAAGATCGAAGAGCAGATCGCCGGGGAGATCCCGGAGCTGCGCATTCTCAACTCCACCAGCGGTTCCGGCGGGGGCGGGATGATGATCGGCGCCGGATCGGCCAACGAATTCCAGATCCGGCTGCGGCTTGTCGATCGGGACCAGCGCGACCGCTCGGTGTTCGATATCACCGACCAGGTTCGGGAGATTCTCGATGAGCGCCCGGAGGTCGTCACCTATGCGGCCGACGCCGGCAGCGGAGGAGGCGGGGGAGGCGGCGACGCCCCGCCGGTAGCGGTGCATATTCTGGGCCACGACCTCGACGAGACGACCCGCCTGGCCGACGAGCTGACGGCCCACATCGAGACCATCGAAGGCACCCGTGACGTCAACTCCTCGCGCGGAGACAGCCGCCCGGAGTTTGAGTTTGTGTTCGATCGCGATCGGCTGTCGCACTTTGATTTGACCTCCGCGTCCGTCGCCTCTGCCGTTCGCGGCGGCATCGCCGGGAACACTGCCACCGAGTATCGGCGCGACGGCGACGAATTCGACGTGGTGGTGCGCTACGCCAAAGAGGCTCGAAACAGTCTCAGCGACATCGAGCAGATGTCCGTGCTCAGCCCCACCGGCCAGCGGGTGCGTGTCCAGGATCTCGGCGAGATCAACGAGTTTGAGGCGCCCCCGAATATCGAGCGGCGCGATCGCGATCGGGTCGTCACCATCGAAGCCGGACTTCACGACCGGCCTCTCAATGAGGCCATCGACGAAATCCAGGACTGGATCGACGACCAGCAGCTTCCCCCGCAGCAGCAGATCGTCGTCGGCGGTGACTTCGAAGAGCAGCAGGACACCTTCGCGGAGCTGTTTCTGATCCTGCTGTTGAGCGTGGTGCTCGTCTATCTGGTGATGGCCGCTCAGTTCGAGTCGCTCAAAGAGCCCTTTGCCATCATGTTTTCGATCCCCTTTGCCTTCACCGGAGTGCTTCTGGCATTACTTCTGACGGAGACGCCGCTGAGTGTGATGGCCTTTCTGGGGGCGATCATTCTGGTGGGCATCGTCGTCAAGAATGCCATCGTTCTTATCGACTACATCAAGCTGCTTCGAAACCGTGAGTTCACGCCCGTCGACGCCATCATCGAAGGTGGAATCGCCCGTCTTCGCCCGGTATTGATGACCACGGCGACCACGGTGCTGGCGATGTTCCCGCTGGCGTTGAACCTGGGAGAAGGCGCCGAGATGTGGCAGCCCATGGCCATCGCCGTTATCGGTGGCTTGTTGTTTTCCACGCTGGTCACGTTGGTGCTGGTGCCGCTGATCTACGGGCTGTTCGACCGAAAGGCGGTCAACGAACAATTGCGTCGGGAGCGCGAAGAACAATGAAGACGGTGATGATTGTGTACAATCAGGTCATCCAGCGGGAGCTGATCGATCTGCTCGACGAGCTGCAGATCCGCGGCTACACCCGATTCGATGAGGTGCGCGGGCGTGGATCGAACGACGGGGAGCCACACATGGGAACGCACACCTGGCCCTCGCTAAATGGTGCGATGATCTGCGTGATCGACGAAGAGATGGTCGACCCCCTTCTCGAAGGCGTGGAACAACTCGACGAGGGGCCGAAGGACCGGGGGATTCGAGCATTCGTCTGGAATGTCGAAAAGTGGTATTGAATCAAAGTTGGTGCTGGAACTGATCCGGTGCCCTGGAAGTATTCATGGGAAAAGCGCGATGAACAAAGATATCTGTGTCGTAATTGCGGCAGTGGTCGGTGTGGTGCTGATGGTTGCTGCCGCGCCGGCGGTGGCCTCTACGGGAGCGAGCACTTCAATCGACGACGGGCAGCGCCCATCGGTGCTCATCGAGCTGCATGACGACGCCGAGCATTCGGAGGCCTTCGATAAACTCTGCGACCGATCGTCTATCCGGTTTTCCGTCGCCTGTTCCTCCTACGACGACGCCCCTTCTTTTGGCTCCGACCACTCCGGGCCGTTTCGGTATCGATTCGAAATTGATCCCGTCGACGATGATGTCGTCTCGGTACGCATCGACGGTCGTCACGGCGAAACATCAGTACGGCTCGTCGACAGTCGTCTCGAATTCGACGACGGCATCGACCCCGATCGATTCGGCGAAGCGCTGGAGAGCAACCTCATCGAGCCGTCGCTGACCCAGACCACCCAGCGCACGCCCACCTCCGGGGACCACTGGCGAAATGCATTCTGGCAGAGCATGGCCCTGATGGGCGGGACGATCTGGTATCTGATCTACGATGATCTCAACGCCCTGGACTGGGATTATTCCGGTCTGTTTGCCCGGGATCCGGATCTGGACTTGCGTCCGCAGTCCGAGGTGTGGCGCAACTTCGGGGGCTGGCGATTCGACGACAACATGCTGTTTGTGAACACCCCCCTGCATTCGATGGCCGGCGCCGGCTACTACCTGCTCGCCCGGGGGGCGCATCTGGGGATGTGGCAGTCGATTCTGGTGACCAACCTCAGCTCCTTTGTCTGGGAGGCCGGAGTGGAACACCAGGAAGTCATCAGCCTCAATGACCTGATGTTCACCAACCTCGGCGGCATCCCGCTGGGAGAGTTCTACCACCAGATGGGGCGGTTTTTCCGAAGTGCGGAGCCCAACCCCTTCAACCGCATGATGTCCTGGATCTTCGCTACTCCCATGGAGATCCACGACCTGCTCGATGGTACCGGCCCGCTGTACGCCGGCGAACGCGACGCCCGGGGTTGGCCGGTGGGAACCTGGCAGCGCTTCGAGCTGCAGCCCAGCTTCGGTGCATCTATGGGAGACGACGCTCAGACGCGGCGACTCGACGTAGGGATCGACGGCCACGCCCGGCTGATCCGGCTGCCCGACTATCGCGCCGAAGCCGAACACAACGAGTGGGTTGCCGGACCGCTGATCTCGCAGCTTTCGGCCAATATCGCCGCCGACGCAGACAGCGTGTACAACTGGGGGTTGGACGGGGCGTTGGATTTTGCCGGGTTTCACCACCAGAACATCTCTGAGCACAACCACCGGCTCACCGGTCGGTCGCTGTTCACCGGTCTGAGCCTCGGTGTGCGTCACTACCAGCACCGCTATGGCGACGTGCTTGACCGATACGGCATCGTCCACCTTCCAGGGCCCGTCGTCGACTCCTCCTGGCTGACCGACGCCGTCGATCTGAACGCTCGCCTCAGTGTTCACCCCGACTTCTACGCCATCGACTCCCGTGCGTATCCAGGCTATGTGGAACAGA
>SKMT01000492.1 GCA_007120915.1 Myxococcales bacterium
CGGGATGCACCTGCTTGGAGGGGGGGCTGCCGAAGTAGTCTTCGACCTCCTGTTGGATGCGGGGCATGCGGGTCATCCCGCCGACCAGAATCACATCGTCGATGTCCTCCGGGGTCAGCCCCGACTCTTCGAGGGTGGCCTCACAGATCTTGATGGTGCGCTGGATGAGGTCGATCGTCAGCTCCTCGAGCTTCTCCTTGGTCAGGTCGGTCTGCAGATGGAGAGCTTCACCGTCGTCTTCGCTGTGGATGAAGGGGAGACTGATCTCGGTTTCGTCGACGCCGGACAGCTCGATTTTGGCCTTCTCCGCGGCGTCGCGAAGCCGCTGCAGTGCCATCTGATCGTTGCGCAGGTCCACCTTGTGTTCGCGGGCGAACTCAAAGGCGAGGTGTTCGATGACCCGGGCGTCGAAGTCTTCGCCGCCAAGGAAGGTGTCTCCTGCCGTGGAGAGCACGTCGAACACCCCGTCGTGAATGTCGAGAATCGAGATGTCGAAGGTGCCGCCGCCGAGGTCATAGATCGCGACGGTGGAGTCGAGGGACTGGCCGAAGCCGTAGGCCAGGGCTGCGGCCGTCGGCTCGTTGATGATGCGCACAATTTCGAGTCCGGCGATGCGCCCGGCGTCTTTGGTCGCCTTGCGCTGGTTGTCGTTGAAGTACGCCGGCACCGTCACCACCGCCTTCTGCGGCTCTTCGCCCAGATGTTCCTCGGCGACGATCTTCATCTCCTGGAGGATCATGCTCGAAATTTCGGGGAGGCTGTAGACTTTGTCCCGCAGCTTGATGCGAGCATCGTCGTGGGGGCCTTCCACGATTTCGTAGGGGCAGGTCTCGATGCAGTGACGAACCTCGGAGGAATCCCAGGTGCGCCCGATAAGTCGTTTGGCAGCGTAGACGGTATGCTCGGCATTGGTAATGGCCTGGCGTTTGGCCATCTGTCCGACCAGACGCCGTCCACTATCGGTAATGGCGACCACACTGGGGGTGGTCTTGTAGCCTCCCTGGTTGGGAATGACCTCCGGAGTGCCCGCTTCTAGCACGGCCACACAAGAGTTCGTCGTACCCAGGTCAATACCGATAATGCGTTCCATATGGTTCTCCTCGCGTCGAAACCGTCTGTTACATGAGAGGATTGTACTGAGTGTAGGCCGCCGTCAAGCAGGCAATGATCTTCGGCGCAACTGTTGGAGCACACGCTCATTGCTCCAGTGCTGTCAGCCGGCGCCGTATCTGGTCCTTATCGCCCCCGGCCTCCAGTGCCTGCTTGTAGTGGTAGATGGCATCCTCGACAGCTCCCTTCTTCTCGTAGACCCGCCCGAGCAACTGGAGGGGGGCAGGCGAGGAGTTGTCAATTTTGTGAGCTGCTCGAGCAAAGCCTGCTGCATCGTCCAGCCGCTCGTTCGCTTCCAGCAACCTGGAGGCCACTTTGATGGCCAACTGCGCATCTCGCTTCAGGCTCAGGGCCTTGCGATAGCCGTCCAACGCCTGTGAAAATCGTCCCTCTTCGAGCGCTTCGTCACTTCGTTGTACCAACACCTTGTAGGCCATCTCCTTTTTCTTGTCGCCCTTCATTCCCGCCCGGGACTCGCTCTGTCGGCTGGCGGGGGTGGATGCCTGTTGGTGTTGCTGATGAACAGCGGTGCTCTGTTCAAGTTGCTGATCGTATTCCTTGCGCTTTCGAGCGTTGGTCAGGGTCTGATAGGCGCGGGTGACCCGCTGAAAGATCGCTTCGATCATCGATTCGTAGTCCCCCAGAATTTTCTGATAGAACCGATCGGGATGATAGCGCTTCGACATCTGGAAGTACGATTTGCGCAGTGGGCGCCGGCCTACGTCGCGCTCCACGCCCAGAAGCTGATAGTGGTCGACCCCGTCGATCTGGTCGTACACGAAGATGACTTCCCGTTTGAAGTCGTCATCCAACTCCACGGATTGTTCCAGCAACTGCTGGTCGAAGGGGTAGTCGTCGAAATCGGCGGGGAATCGTTGGCAGATGCGACTGCCCGGGCCATCGTCAGCATCGGTGGATTTGGATTCGCTGTCGTCTGTGGCAGCGCCGGAGGATTCGTCCCCGGTGGAGGTGGCCGTTTCGTCGGATTCCGATGGAGGGGGATCTTCGCCGGGCAGGTGCACCAGACCGTATTCGGTGAGCTTGCGGAGGCATGCGATGGTCTTTTCGGTGCCAAGCCCGGTGGCACGGCACAGGTCCGCTACGTTGGTGTTGCCATCTATCCTGGAGAGCACGAAATACTCTTCGTGCGTCGGTTGGACATCCAGTGATGAAGGGTCGGCGTCGGCAATGGGCTCAGGAGTGACGCTATCGTCGAGCTCAGGCATGGTTATTCAACTCGTCGCAGTCAGATTGAAGTCCGGGGCCACAGAGCCCCGATGGTCCTTGCCGGAAGCGGTGTTGGACGACCGGGGCTGCTGATGTTCCTCAACCACTCTGTAAGCACCACAGACAACGCGATTGTCTCAATCGGTCAGTTCTGGGGCACAGAGTACTGCGAGATGGGCGTGAAAGGCAAGACGATCACACCTGTTGGAGAGCCATGCGCAACCGGCGCAGCCCTTCGTTAATTTCGTCTTCATCGATGATCAGCGGGGGGACGAACCGGAGCGTGTCGCCCCCGGCGGTGTTCAACAGCAGCCCCTGATCGCGCGCGACCCGCACCACCTCGGAGGCTTTTTCGCCACACTCTGCTCCCACAAGAAGCCCTGCGCCGCGCACGTCGCTGATCAGGTCGAATTCGTCGGCCAGCTCGTCGAGCCCGGCGCGAAGCTGGCGGCTGCGAGCTCGAACGTTGTCGAGCAACTGCTCGTCTTCGATGGTATCGAGCACCACCGCTCCGGCGCTGCAGGCCAGGGGGTTGCCCCCGAAGGTGGAGGCGTGGCTGCCGCGCTTCCATCCCTTCCACAGTTCCTCCGTAGCCACCGTCGCGCCCAGCGGCACGCCTCCGCCCAGCCCCTTCGCCAGCGTCATCACATCCGGAGTTACCCCAAACTTCTGATAGGCGAACAGCTCTCCGACCCTTCCGACGCCGGTCTGGACCTCATCGAACATCAGAAACGCGTCGTGGCGGTCGCACAGATCGCGGGCGGCGGTGAGAAACTCTTCGGTCGCCGGGCGCACTCCGCCTTCGCCCTGCACGGGCTCTACGACCAGCGCGGCGATGTTGTCGTCGAATGCCTGTTCGAGTGCGTCGACGTCATTGAACGGTACGTAATCGAAACCGGGCGCCAGGGGGGCGAATCCGTCGTGGTATTTGGGCTGGCCGGTGGCGGTGATCGACGCGAGAGTGCGGCCGTGAAACGACGATTTCATCGACAAAATCTTCGTCTTCGACTCCCGTCCGGCCACGCGTGACTGGTAGCGGCGCACCAGCTTGAAGGCCGCTTCATTGGCCTCGGTGCCGGAGTTGCATAGAAACACCCGGTCGCCGAAGGACTGGTCTACCAGCCGTTGCATCAGCTCGATCTGCTCGGCGGTGTAAAACATGTTGGACACATGCAGCAGCCGGCCGGCCTGCTGTTGCAGCGTCTCGGTCAGCCGGGGGTGGGCATGACCCAGGCTGCACACGGCGATGCCGGCGAGAAAATCGAGATACCGGTTGCCCTCGCTGTCCGTCAGCCAGACCCCTTCTCCGCGTTCGAACACGATGTCTGCAGGGGCGTAATTGGGGCTGTTGAGCTGATTGCCCCGGGCGAGCAGGTCCTTCAATTGTTGGTTCATATCTGCGGTGGGGATGGGGTACTGCGTCAGGGAAATGACCGACCTTATCAGAGGATGTAGCGGCTCAGATCTTCGTCCTCCAGAATGCCTTCGAGCCGATCGCGCACGTAATCGGCGGAGACGGTGAACGTCTCGTCGTCGCGATCCGGAGCGTCGAAAGAGAGCGCTTCGAAGACCTTCTCCATGATGGTGTGCAACCGGCGGGCGCCGATGTTTTCGAGGGTGTCGTTGACCCGGAATGCCATCTCGGCGAGCGTTTCGATGGCGTCGTCGTCGAACCCGACTTCGATGCCCTCGGTGCGCATCAGCTCGATGTACTGGCGGGTCAGGCTGTTCTGGGGCTCCGTGAGGATGCGCTGGAAGTCGCGTTCGGTCAGGCTCTTCAGTTCCACACGGATCGGAAACCGGCCCTGCAACTCCGGGATCAGGTCCGAGGGCTTGGACTGGTGGAAGGCCCCGGCGGCGATAAACAGGATGTGGTCCGTCTTGACCACTCCGTGTTTGGTGGTCACCGACGAGCCCTCGACGATGGGAAGCAGGTCCCGTTGGACGCCCTGGCGGGAGACATCGACGCTCTGTTTGGTGTCGCGCCCGGCGATCTTGTCGACTTCGTCCAGGAAGATGATGCCCGACTCCTGGGTGCGTTTGAGCGCCTCCTGGGTGATCTGATCCATGTCGATGAGACGGTTGGCTTCCTCCTTGGTCAGCGCCTGCAGCGCCTCTTTGACCCGGATGCGCTTCTGCTTGCGTTGTTTGGGAAAGATGTCACCGAAGACGCTTCCCAGGTCCATCTCGTCCATCATGCCCTGCTGGCCGGAGAAGACCTCGACGACCGGGTTGCGGCTGTCCGTCAGCTCCACCTCGACGTATTCTTCGTCGAACTCGCCGTTTCGAAGCCGATGACGCAACAGCTCCCGGTGGTCTTTGGGGGCGTCGTCGCTGGACTCGACGATGCCGTCGTCGCCGACGATGAAGGTGCCCTTGTCGTTGTGGCTGTCATCGAGCGGGGCGCGCTCGGTGACGCGCGGCTCCAGTTTGTCCAAAATCCGGTCTTCGGCGACTTCGCGGGCCCGCTCTTCCACCCGCTTTTCGTGCTCCGCTTTCACCAGGCTGATGCCCAGCTCCAACAGATCGCGTACCATGCTCTCGACGTCGCGGCCCACGTAGCCCACTTCCGTGAACTTGGAGGCTTCCACTTTCAGAAATGGCGCCCGCGCCAGGTTGGCCAGCCGGCGCGCCACCTCCGTTTTTCCCACACCGGTGGGCCCGATCATGATGATGTTTTTGGGCATCACCTCGTCGCGCAGATCCTCGTCGAGCTGGCGGCGCCGCCACCGGTTTCTCAACGCGATGGCCACGGCGCGTTTCGCCTCGTGTTGGCCGACGATGTAGTTGTCCAGCGCCGAGACAATCTCGCGGGGCGTAAGTTCAGCGCCTTGTCGTTCTGTGGTGGAGTCGGAACCGGGTGCCATAGCTGTTGCGGTTGGTGTGGGGTCAGGAAGAAGTGGGGAGTTCTTCGACGGTGATTGTGTCGTTGGTGAATACGCAGATTTCGGCGGCGATGCTCAGCGCCGTCTCGCAGACGGTGCGGGCGTCGAGATCGTCGGTGTGTCGCACCAGCGATCGCGCCGCCGCAAGCGCGAAGGAGCCGCCGGAGCCGATCGCGGCGATCCCTTCCTCGGGCTCGATGACGTCACCGGTGCCGCTGATCAGAAGCGTCTTGTCGCGGTCCGCGGCGATCAACAGTGCTTCGAGCCGGCGCAGCATCTTGTCGGTGCGCCACTCTTTGGCCAATTCGACGGCCGCCCGGGTCAGATTGCCGGCGTACTCGCTGAGCTTGTCTTCGAGCTTCTCGTACAACGTGATGGCGTCGGCGGTGGACCCGGCGAACCCGCAGAGTACCCGGTCGTCGTACAGCCGCCGGACTTTGCGCGCCGAGTGTTTCATCACCACCTTCTCGCCCATGGTAACCTGTCCGTCGCCGGCGATGACGACGCTGTCTCCGGTGCGTACGCTGACGATGGTGGTGCCTTTGAAGTTCATCGGCTGCCCGTGTTGGAGTCGTCACTAGAGTCGGTTTCGTTGCCACACGGTGGTGTCGCATCGGTGCCGCCGCGGTCGACTGCGGCGCGAGGATGCGCAGCATCGTAAACCTCCATCAGCCTGTCAATCGACACGTGGGTGTAGCGCTGAGTGGTTGACAGGTCACTGTGGCCCAGCAGCTCCTGAATCCCGCGCAGATCGGCGCCGGAGTCGAGCAGGTGGGTCGCAAAGGAGTGGCGAAGCCCGTGGGGGGTGATCGAGGTGTCGAGCCCGGCGCGCTGCAGGTGTTGCTTCAGCCTTCGGCGCACCGACCGGGTGGACAGCCGCCGGCCGCGCACGCTCAAAAACAGCGCGCCCTGTGGGGTGTGTCCGCTCACCAGCTCCGGCCGGCGCGCCAGGTAGCGCTCGATGGCATTGCAGGCTTTCGTGCCCAGCGGCACGCGCCGCTGTTTGTTTCCCTTGCCCACGGTCATCACCCAGCCGTCGTCGATGTCGACGTCGTCCAGATCCAGCCCGACAAGCTCCGAGACCCTCAACCCGGCGCCGTAGCCCACCTCCCAGATCGCCATGTC
>SKMT01000054.1 GCA_007120915.1 Myxococcales bacterium
CTCGGTGCGCCCCCGGATGCAGGAAGTGATCTGGCCCTGGTCGTTTCACCGCAACGACAGCGACCAGTCCGCCGAACCACAGCCCGTCGCACCGATGGGTCACCGCCGGTTTTTCGCCCCGCTGGCAGTGGTGAGTTTCGACGGCGAGGCGTGCTCTCAGTTGCGCGACTGTCGCACCACCTTTTCGCCGCTGCCCGATGCGCGCTGCAAGGGCTGCACCACCTATTTCGTGGGCGACGGCAAGACCAGCCACGGCGACTTCAACTCCATCGCCGATGCCATCGACCGGCTCGGCGCCGACGGGGGACGCATCAAAATTTTGCCGGGCGACTACGAAGAGTCCGTAGTACTCGAAGACTGCTGTGACGTCGAATTGGTCGGCTGTGGTCAGCAACGCACGGTGTGGGCCGGCCGCGGCGGTGAACCGGTGATCACACTGCGCGGGGACTGCAAGCGGATTCGCGTCGAGAAGATGGCACTGCACTCCCCCTGGGCTCCCGGTGTCGTCACCGACGGGGGCAGCTTCGAGCCAGAAGAAGAGGGCATCGAAATCGACGACGCCGAGCCCGGAACATCTGTCGGGCTCCATGCAGTTGCTGCCACCGCAACCCGCAGCGGTGCAGCGCGCGATTCCGGAGTTGTTCCCGGTATGGGCTCCGGTAGCGGCGGCAGGACTGCAGCGGATGTCAGGGAGAAACTGGAAGAGCGATGGGACGTGGACGGGGGTCTTGCCAGCGTGGTCGAACTGGCGACGGAGCAGATCAGGCGAGGCGAAGAGAGAGTGGTGATCCATCCCGAGGACTTCCGTGACAGCGATCAACCAAACCAACCCCCCGGAGCTCAGCCCGGCGAAATCGTCAAAACAATTCAAACGCAATGGGACGTCATCGCAGGGATAGAAACCGTCATCGAGGTCTTCGCTGACATCGTGGTTCGTGCTCTGGAACAAGGCCAGGATGTCATCGTCATTGAACGCGATGATATCATCGACCGGCCGGAAGTTGACGGGCCGGATGTCGACCCGCCGGATGTCGATGAGCCCGAGGACGATGAGCCACCCGAAGACGATGAGCCACCCGAAGACGATGAGCCACCCGAAGACGATGAGCCACCCGAGGACGATGAGCCACCCGAAGACGATGAACCGCCCGAGGACGATGAACCGCCCGAGGACGATGAGCCACCCGAAGACGAGCCCCCGCAGTTCGACGGAGGGAAACGAAGCGGCGGAGTCGTCGAACAGCTACGGCTGTCGCAGTTGCACTTTTCGATGCACCACCACGCCGCGGTGCACATCGGCCAGGGTCGTGACATCATCATCGACGACTGCACCGTCATCGCCGAGAGCACGACGGAGGAACCGAAATTCTTCGGACCGGCGATCTTTGTGGAAGGTGTGGAGTTGACCCTCCAACACTGCCTGCTGGAAGCACGGGGAGACGAATCCGAGTTTCGCGCTCACGGCGGGATCCAGATCGGCGGCGGATCCGACCGGGTCCATATCGCTGACAATCGTATCGAGGGCGGGGCTGGCAGCGGGGTGACGCTGGGGACATTTTCAGCGACCCTGTATGAAACAACGGGCTCACCGAGCGCTATGAACGCCCAACAACGCATGGCTACTGCGTCTTCTGGATTCGTCAGTGACATCGCCGATATTTTCGGAAATCAAGAATCCGGCAGCTCCGTCCAGCTTTCTCAGCTTGCGGCGATGACGACAGCAGAAAGCCCCGGACAACATACCGGTTATCGCGCCTATCGGTTCCACCAGGGACAGTGGTTTCACACCCGGGAAGACGGAGAGCGGAGGCGACGGCTCACTCCCTTGTTGCAAGCCCCGGAGTCTCAACAGGTCCAAAATCTGCGTGTCGACTCTCCAATCGGGGAAGTCCACATCACCAATAACGAAATCCAAAACATGGACGGCTCCGGGATCGAAACTGCCGAGTTTTACGATCCGGTCGTCGGCTTTCGAGCGGTCTGGTTTGTCGATCGGACTGATCGCCATGATCACCGGGCTCAGCCCCGCCTGACACAAATCACAGAACTGGACATCAGCGACAACAAGTTGATCGACAATGCCCAGGTTCCGCTGGGCGAACCCCAGACTGACGCTTTGCCTCATATCACCCGTGGCGGGATCGTGTTGTCCGATGTTCGACGATTGCAAATCAGCAACAATCGAATCCACAGCGGCGATGCGGTCGCCGGTTCCGAGGTCTGCGGGATCTTCGTGCTGTACGGACGACGTGTCGAAATCGAGGACAATGACATTAAGGAACGGCGTTCCGTCACCGTTACCGACGATCGGCATATACCCCGGGGCGGTATCTACGTGGTGCTGGCCGGCGACGACTATCCGGTAAACAGCCCCGATGTGCGGATAACCAAGCCGCTGGTCCATTCCGATTTCAAGGATGCCGTCGCCCCCCCCCAGCTTCTGTTGTTGCCGAATCGCCCCGATGTGCCGCGGCTGTCAGTGCGCCGCAACACCGTTGACGTTGCCGAAGGCTATGCCCTGCGTGCTGCGTATGACGGGGACGCCGTCGTCGAACAAAACTCGTTAACCAGCCGCGGAAACCATGCACTCCATGGAACCGCACATATGGAGAGTCTGCTGTCAGTTCCCGGTCGGCAACCCTCCTACGATGATCCGCTCGCTGAACAAGACCAACGCGCTGAGGCTCTCCTCTCCCGCATCGATGACGATACAGACTCAGGGCAGGTCACACCGACTAGTTTGCGCGAAGTGATGGCATCAACCCAGACCTCCGATACCAGCGGTGCCGGACCTATCAATCCACAGATTCGGCACACCGGGATGGGAGCCGTTGTCAGCCTCATCCAACGGGGGGAAGCATCACGCCGCGCCCGCATGGCAAATACTTTCATCTTTCGTCACGCCTTAGGCTTCGGTCCCAGAGATGAGGAAGGTAATCTCTACAACCCCTACCTTAAGCTTCTCTCCAGTCACCGAAGCTCACTGTCGTTTGGCGCAAACCGTGTCCGTTACAGCCCCTCATACAACCAGCAGGAGGCCTCCATCTGCTCCGCTTCCATCGGGGGTGTCGGAGATGTCAGCGTCCAGGACAATCACTTTCGGTCGGATGATGGGGCCAACGTGTACACCAATGCGCTGATTCGAGGGGGCTCGGTTCGTGTGACGAACAACCGGTTTATCCGAACTCACCGCGGCGGATTGTACTACCATCCATTACGACTTTCGGCGCTGAGTTTCGGCTTTGAACTCAATACCACCACTGCCAACCAGGCAGATTTCTGCCTCCTAGCCCTGGACGGCAACCTCGGCCAAAGACTCCAGACTGCGAATGCGACACGCCAACCGCACTGCCTTGAACTGTACGAACAGAATATGCCGATCGACGCGATGGATGGCCTCCAGCGGTGGTTGTGGTACTGGATCCTGATGTTGCTGTTGATGGAACCGAAATTGACGTTGCAGGCTCAGACTCTTCTTCGATTTCGCTCCAGCGAACAACGCGCATTTTATCGCCTCATCCAACAGCCGGCCGATAATGATGATACCGACGGTGATGAAGACGATTCTAACACTCTTCGGAGTCGGCTGATTACCAACGGCAACGAGTTGCAGCGTCTCCAACTCGATATTCGCGAATCCCTGGGTAATGTTCGGGATGACGAGAAGCGTATTCTCGGGCACGTCAACGTCACCGGGGACTCCGAAGATCGATCTCTGCGTGCCGAGGTCTTCTTATTTTCCGAGCAGATGTCCACTGATGCATTGACTCACGTCACTTCCGTTTCCGAGAACGACCTTTCACGACTGCAACTGGCTGATACGGCCTCTGAAGAGGACGACGAGGAGTTCGTCATTAGAGGAACCTGGAAACTCGTGAACCCCTGGGAACATCGTTCAAGCCCGCTGGACTCTCAGTTGCTCGACCAGCATCGGAATTTCTCTCTGACTGTCCTTGACGAAAGACGTCAGGAACTGACCTCGACCTTTGAAAGCAGGCTCAAAGTATCCCCCGACATCTACTTCGGTATCGCCGATGATGATACTGGCGAGCTGCTATTGGCAGAGAGGATTACGGACCGCATCGAGTGGGAGCCGATCATTTTTCGTGACGTCTTCCTTACGCTGTCCTGAGGGCTGCGCCTGATCGCTCCGTTGGAGCTTCGCCGCCGAGCCGCCGGCGCTCCTTATCGCTCCGTGGGAGCTTCTGATCGCTCCGTTGGAGCTTCGCCGCCGAGCCGCCGACGCTCCTGATCGCTCCGGAGGAGCTTCTGATCGCTCCGTTGGAGCTTCGCCGCCGAGCCGCCGGTGCTGGTGACATAGATGCCGCGTTCATTTGATTCCAGGCGCCGCCTTGCAGTAGAGCCAGAGGTGATGATCACCTGGCTGTACAGACGATGGCGGCGCCGACACCTGAAGGAACGGCCCTTTCCCGAGGAGTGGGTCGAGATTCTTCGGCGACGCTATCAGTTCTACAAAAAACTCGACGACGAGCAGCGGGAGCGGTTTCACACCCACCTGAAGGTGTTTCTGTGGGAGAAGCACTGGGAGGGGGCCGGAGGGCTGGAGGTGACCGAAGAGATGAAGGTGATCATCTCGGCGGCGGCCGCGAGGATTGCGCGAAATCTGCCGCTGTCGGTGTACAATCGGCTCACCGAAATTGTAATCTACCCGTCGCACTACAAACATCCCGGCGAGGACCACAAGGCGGTGATGGGCCAGGCCCATCATTTTGGCACCCTGGTGCTAAGCTGGGACGCCGTAAAAAAGGGCATCGCCGTGCCCGACGACGCCAGAGACACGGCGATCCACGAGTTCGCCCACGTGCTCGACGCCGAAAGCGGTGGGTTCGACGGCACTCCGCTGCTTGAGAAAGGAAGCGACTATCCGGTGTGGGCGGAGGTGATGGGCAAGCATTTCGCCGAGTTGCAGGAAGCGCCGTTCGACGCCTGTTTGCGGCCCTATGGGGCGAAGAACGAAGCGGAGTTTTTCGCCGTGGCCACCGAAGCGTTTTTCGAAACCCCGGAGCAGTTACGACGGTGTGCCCCGGAGTTGTACGACGTGCTCGCCGGCTACTTTGGAGCGGATCCGGTGTAGGGCGTGAGGTCCTGAGGTCGTGTACCTCCGTGGGTCACACGAAGCTCCCCATAAATCTTAGTTAGCCGTAGTTCAGGCGTCTCCAATAGAAGGCCGTTGTGCGACCTCGACGGTCATGAACCTTAGGTCATGAGGTCGTGTACCTCCTAGGGTCACACGAAGCTCCCGACAAATCTTAGTTCGCCGGAGGCGTAGTTCAGCCGGAGGCACCCTAAATAGATGGCCGCCGTGCAAACTCGACGGTCGAAATGACAGAGGAACCAAAAATGAATGCCACCCCTCGATATTCACTGAACACCGCCGTTGCCACCCTGGCAACACTGACACTTCTCGTCGTCGGCTGTGCCGCCGACCCCGCCCAGCCCGATTACTGGGAGTGGGACGACGGCGCCGAATCGATCGAACAGTTGCCGATGCCCGAGCAGACCCGGGCGGTGTTTCGCATCAACCCCGAGCAGTTGGACGGTGTGATCGCCGAAAGCGGGCTCGACCAGCGGGACGCCGATGATGTTGTGCCCACCGAGACAAGGCTGGTCGCATGGTGGTTGCAGCATCCTGACCGGGCGGTCGTCGCCCCCGCAGACTGGCTCTTCGGCGCAGGGTACGACGAGACGGTGGCCGACCAGCACGCATTCGACGCGCTCGACACATCGCGGTCGATGGTGGTGTCGGTGACCAGCCGCAACGCCGAAGATCAGTTGCGATATCTTCGCTACCGGCTGCCCCTGGTCAGCTATCACGCTCAGATGTCGCGGGACTCTCTGCGGGTGTTCATCCCCGCCGAGGATGCCGGTGAGCTCAAAGCTCAACTCGAAGCGCACTGCGAGCACGAGGACGCCAACTGTCGGTTTGTGGAGCGGTTTTCGACCCACGACGACTACGCGGTGGTCGATGTGAGCCGGTCGGCCCTGGGAGCCAGCAGCCGGGTTGATCAGGGGGAGACGATGGACCGGAGGTTCGATGACCTCGATCACAACTACTGGAGCGACCCCACAGTTGCGGCGCACGCGTTCTTGACGGGCGACCACGCTGTCGCGCTGTACACTCGCAGCGAGGATATCCCGGCGCTCGGCGCGATCGCCGGAGTGTCGGAGCTGATGGAGGCGCTCGAACGCGCTACACCGGGCTCAGGTCAACGGTTGATGCAGCGGGGAGCACAGATGGCGGCGACGACACTTGTGATGTCGGCACCGGACGTACGGGAGTACGAGGACCTGGCGATGACGGTGCACCACGACCCGGAAGCGTCGAAGGTCACCGGTGACCTGGTGCGCACGTTCACCGAACACGGCGCCTCGATCAGCGAGCCCTCCGGGCCGGTTGAGCCACCATCGCGGAGCGACGACGAGCCGAAGCCGGTGCTGCACTTCGAATGGGCAGCCCCGGAAGGGAAGTCGCCACAACAACTGGATCTGCCGGACTGGGCCGACCATCCGGAGATGGGGGCTGCCGGCCTGGCGGAGACATTTCGCGACGGTGGGGTCTGGGCATACTGGACGGTACTGGCCGGCTATCCCCGGGCGGGGGCAGCGATGATTGACGCCGTCAATCCCACGCAGGAATCGATGCTCGGAAGTGTGAAATCGGTGGAGATGAAGGTGGGCCAGAAGCGGGTCGAACAGCTTCTGGCGCGGCTCGATGATCCAACGGCTTCGTTCCAGGGACATCGCGAAGCGGTGATGATGCAGATGCTGGCCCAGGCTGTCGAGCAGGTGGTGCTGCGAGTGGAGCCGAGTGGGCAGTGGGACATGCTCATCGGCCAGCTCGAAGAGATGCTGGCACAACTGGGCGCGGATCTGGTCGTCGACGTACAGCGACAAGAAGATCAGAAGATCATCGCCATCACCCCGGAGGGCGCCGACTCGATTGCAGATTCGCCCGGTGTTGCGGCGGGCTCGACGCGCCTGGAACTGAACACCTCCGAGCTTACCGAACTGCTGCGGGAGGCATCCGACCATATCGGCGACCACCCGGAGATGCTGGAATCATTGCAGTTTCTGGACGCCACTCGTATTCGTCACGCCACCTTCAAAGAAGGCACGCTAACCCGCATGACCACGGGAACGGATTCGGAAGCCGAACTGGCGATGCCCCCGGTGGACTACCAGCCCCGACAGGTCGATGCCGAAACGGACTGTCTGCAGGAGGTTCAATCGTTGTACCTCTCCTATGACAACCCCTTCGATCTGAGCCCTTTCGAGCGCATCGACGCCATCGCCGACGTGATGGACGAACTCGGTACGTTGCAGGATCGGTGCGACGGTGATGACGACAGCGCCAAACTTCAGTGGGTGCAGAGCAGGTGGAATGCCATCGAGGGCCTTTTCCTGGCGCAGAGTTATCAGTGGGACGATGCAGCGTCGCGCTTCGAAGATGCCTGCTCTGAGTACCCTGCCGCCTGTCGCGACGCCGAACAACTGCGCGAACACAGCGCAGACTGGGAGCTTCCTGGCGTCGAGCACCCCGCAAGCGTTGTCGACTCCGGAGGGCTGTCGGAGACCTACCTCGGCCCGGACTCGGGGATGGCATCGACACCGTCCTGGTTTCGCAAGTACACCACCGTCGTCAGCTACATGTACGCCACCGACGCCGAGCTGACCGTCGACGCATCGCAACTGTTTTTCTGGGAGTATGACGACGACACAGCTCTGCATAAATTGCCTGGAGTTGTCCCGGAGGCGGAGCATCTGGTGCGGCTCGGCGCCCGCACCGAAGATGGTGAACAGCAGGTTGCCCACACCCCCGACGGTGAACCCTATCGCTACGGCGCGATGGCACTGGACGCTGAGTTTCCGGCGAACCGATTGCCTGAACTGACCGCCCTGGCAGCCGAGCGTGAAGCACAACCGCAGTCGGGACAGATGGGCATGCGAGGTTCCGACGCCAAGGGCTACGACCAACCTCCGATGCTGGGCACGCTCGTCGACTCCAGCGAACACCCTGATGCGGTTGAGTCAGTGATCCTGTGGGGTGCTGTGGGGCATCTGGAAGAGACGGACCGCCCGGTCATCGACATCAAGCTGCACGAAGAGGGCGCCACCGTCAGCTACGACGGCGGGGTAGTGTCAGAAGAGCGTTCCGTCTCCGAGCTCGCCGAGATTCTGGAGAGCGTCGCCGACGAGCACGACGAGGCGCCCGACGGCGAGGCTGTGGCGTTTTCGGTGGAGTTGCACCGAGACTTGCCGTTGTCCGAGTTGGTGGAGGTTCACGCCGAGCTTGGCGCCTGGACCGACGAGTACTCCGGGGCGCGGGCGCTGGTGGTTCCCGTTTTGCCCTGATCGGCTGGGCCGGCGCCGTCGACGTCATCGTCGAACTCGAAGACCGTCTGCAGCTCGTCGATGCTCGGTGCGCGTACCTCGGTCCGTCTCCGGGGTTGCGAGGCGGATATGTTGTCTGCGCGGACCGAGGGCGGCGCTGCCTTACTCCATGTATCGAACCCAGGGCAGCCCGGTGACCGGATGAGCCGTCGCTCCGAGTGCGAGATGGTCGGGCTCGATACCGAGAAACGCCAGATCCCCGGCGGTTCCATCGTTGGCATCGAACTCCTGGTAGATATGTGCTCCACCACCCCACGGACCGCTCATAAAACCGATCCAGGCAAGCGGATCACCGTCGGAGGTGAAATTGATGATGACCGAACCGACTGTTCCAAAGTCGTCCAGATCGACATCGTCTGTGCCCACATCGTCGGCGCACCATTGGCGTTCGCCGTGCTCATCGTACTTGCAGGGAAGCGTGTGGAATCCGGACTCGTCTTCGGCACTGACGAAAAAGCCTTCGCTGTCACCAACGGTGACCGAAAGCGAGTCGCTGAGTTCATCTTCCATGTCGTTGCACCACTGCAACTGCCCGTCTTCATCCAACCGGCATAGCTCGGCGGTTTCGAACAGCACGTACGTCGAACCACCGTCGGTGACGTCCATCGATTCGACCAGTGAATCTTGCTGATCGTCGAAGTCATTGCACCACTCGACAGCCCCTCGGTCGTCGAGTTCGCACACCTGCTCGGGGTCCGAACCAACGGTGGAAGATCGGTAAAACCGCACGATGCGGTGATCGTCGTCGAGGACTCGAACATACGGTCTTTGGATCGAGTCGTTCGGCTCGTAGTCGTGGGATTCACACCAGGAGATCTGACCGTCGGCTGGATCGAGGTGACACCAGGTGCCGGAGTGGTAGAGGTGCCCCCCCTGATCTTCGGCGGCGTGCAGATAGCTCACACCGTCGATGCCCACGTCGCCGAGGGTGACGCACCAGTTGCGTTGATCCTCGTCGAACTGACATATCCTGCGCTCGGAGGTCGGTTCTTCGAACCGGGACCCGCCCCGCTCAAGCAGATAGAACAGCCCCTCTTCTGTGGCCGTCATTTCCACCAATGGGTGCAGATCCTCCAGTTCGTTGCACCAGTCTTTTCCATCGCTGTCCAACGCACACAATTCGGTGTACGCCGGCAACGGCTCCTCCACAACATCAATATGTGTGAACACGGCGTACACCGTTCCGTTGACACTGCGACCCGTTTCAAACCACGAGGTATCGTCCGCGTCGTATGTTCCGTGGAAGCACCACCGCGGGTCGGCGTCATCGAAGACGCACACCCCATCTTGGCCGACAAACTTCAGCGGGGTGTCGAGGTCGAAGAATTCACCGACCGAGTCGGCATCGGGATCGTCGTCCGGCTGGGAGTCCGCCGGCTCGGAACATGCGGCTGCGGCCAGTACGAACACCGCCAAAATCGAAACGGCGACATTTCGTCGAGCATCGAGAAAGCACTTCATGATTCCGCCCTGTATTGCTGGAGACACGCCGGTTGACCAAAAGATCGTCAGCCGAACTCGTCGGTAGATGTCGAAAAGCCCCCCAGCGTATTCGGTCCGTCTGGGCCGGTCAACCGTTTGAAGACGTGACGAGTCGCATCTCTTCTGGTTCACCTCATGACTCATGACCGTCGAGTCTGTATGACCGCCTTCTATTTGGGGTGCCTCCGGCTGAACTACGCCTCCGGCGAACTAAGTGGGGAGCTTCGTGTGACCCTCGGAGGTACACGACCTTACGACTCATGCCCGTCGAGTCTGTATGACCGCCTTCTATTTGGGGTGCCTCCGGCTGAACTACGCCTCCGGCGAACTAAGATTTCGGGGGAGCTTTGTGTGACCCTCGGAGGTACACGAGCTCACGGCTCATGACCTTCGAGTCTGTATGACCGCCTTCTATTTGGGGTGCCTCCGGCTGAACTACGCCTCCGGCGAACTAAGATTTCGGGGGAGCTTCGTGTGACCCTCGGAGGTACACGAGCTCACGGCTCATGAGCTCACCTGAGCGCGGTGACTGTTATTTTGCGTTAAGTCCACGTTTGGCATATGCTCTCGCAAGACTTTGACCGAAAAAACATCGCCGTTCCCCTGATATGGAGATGGTCACGATGCAAGCGGTATTGCGAGGTTCTCCCCGGCACTGGATGGTAGCAGCTCTGTGGCTTTTGGTAGCCGCTGTCGCTGCGATGGGGTGTACCCCGGAGAGCGCTCTGGGAGATGTGGCCTGCGAGGAGGACGCGGACTGTGCGGACCCGGGCAGCGTCTGTGACGACGGATGGTGCGTGATTGAGGACGCCGGTGACGCCCGGCTGACCATCAACGTCGAAGGTCTTCCCGCCGGTGTGAACGCCGACATCGGGGTGCAACTGGTCGACGGAGCAGACGCGTTCGAGGAGACCATCTCTGCGACCCGCACCCTCATCGATCTGTGGGGTGGAACCTACGAAATCGAGCCCCGCCCCGTCTCCGATGGCGGCACAACCTACCAGGCGGTGGACTTCGAGGAGTCCATCGAACTCGATGCCAGCGGCGAGGCGGAGACGACCGTCGAATACGACGCCGACCCCGGTTCGGTTCAGATCAGCTCCGATGGGTTGCCCGATGGGTTGGCCCCGGAGATCGAGCTGGTGGATGCCACCGGTGAGACCGTCGGAACCGTCGAAGGCGAAGGAACGATCGACGGTGTTCTTCCGGGCAGCTACGCCGTGGTGGGTGCGCCGGTGACCGATGAGGACGACACCGTCTGGCAGCAGCTCGGCGAGCTGAGTGTCGAGGTCACCAGCGGCGAGACCGAAGAGGCGGTGGTCGAGTACTCCGCGCAGGCCGGGATTCTGTCGGTGACCGTGGAGGGACTTCCCGATGACATCGACGCGAACGTAACCATCAGCGGCCCCGACGGTGATTTCGATGAGGTGATCGTCGAATCGGGCACCACCGTCTTCCAGGAAGCGACACCCGGGATCTACACCATCAGCGCCGGGCCTGCCGAGAACGACCTGACAACCTTCAGCGTCGCCGAAGCCGAGGAGCAGGTGCAGGTGACCAGCGGATCTGTAACCACCACCAGAGTGGTGTATGCGCTGGACTATGGAAGCATGCAGATAAGCGCCGATGCTGCTGCCGGCGACCAGCAGCTTCGCGCGAAGGTGGAGGGCCCCGACGACTTCAGCACCACTGTTCAGGGCGAACAGACGCTCGAAGATCTGGTGCCGGGCCTGTACGACGTCACCTTCCTGGAAGTTCAGGAAGATGGCCGACGCTATGTACCGGATCCGACCACCGTCGAGGATGTCGCCGTAGCAAGCGGCGACGACCCCGCCGAAGTGCAGACCGACTACACCGCCGCGCCGGGCTCGATGGACGTGACCGCCGAAGGGCTCGACGGCAACGAGCTGTCGGCCACCGTCAGCAATGGCGACGGCACCGACTACAACCTGCCTGAGGACGCAGACGATCTCGACTCGCTGTCCCCAGGCGAATACACCGTCACCTTTCACACCGTCACCGACGGCGGCCTGATCTACGAACCAACCGACGCCACCGCCGTGGTCGACGTGACCGTCAACAGCGACGAAGAGGCCCCGGCACACGGGGTATATGAACTGGTGGATGGAACTCTTCAGTTGGAAGTGGCCGCCGGATCGGATATCGGTGTGCTCGAAGCCCACGTCGAAGCCCCGGACGGTTCTGTGCAGTTCGTCAGCGGTGACTTCGTCGAACTCACCGATCTGACGCCCGGAGAGTACACCGTACAGTTTCAGCCCATTGAGCAGGGCGGGCAGTGGTACGCCCCCCAGATCCCGGGCGAAGACAGTGCCTCCACCACCGTCGATCTGCCCAGTTTCGGAGCCGACGGCGATGAAGTGCTCGTCGAGGCCTCCTACAGCGCCGTCGACCCCCAGGACGGAGCGATCAAGGTGCATGCCACCGGGCTCGAAGAGACGGACGACCTGACGGTTCGCGCCGACATTCTCTCCGGCACCGAAGAGGTGGCCACGATACCCAAAGCCGACGGGAGCACCCTGGTAGAGGGACTCGACCCCGGTGAATACACCGTACAATTCCAAGACGTCGATGAATCGGACGGGCCCATCACCTACAACTACAGTCCCTCTCCGGATGAAACCACGGTCAACGTGCCCAGTGGTACCACCGTCGATGTCACCACCCACTACACGTTGGATCTGGCCTCGCTGACGCTGAATGCGGATGCGCCGGAGCCATCGGTTCCCGTCGCCGCTACCATCACCCCGCCGGAGGGGCCTAGCCAGTACGTCGAAGGTGACCCCATCGAACTGAACGATCTGCACCCGGGCACCTACAGCGTCGAATACCACGACTCCGAAGACGACGACGGTGTCGTGTACTCCCCCGTCGACAGCTCCGACGAATTCAACCTCTCCAGCAATGATTCCCCGCAGGTGGACGTCGCCTACGAAGAAGCAGACGGCTCAATCCGGGTGTCGACCACCGGGCTCGAAGAGGTGGACAACCCGGGCGAAGTGGCCACCGTCGAAGACAGCGATGGCAACGAGGTGGGCAGCCTGGTCGATGACACCGAAACGGTCATCCCCGACCTGTCGCCTGGCACCTACACGGTGATCTACCAGCAGGTTTCCGTCGAAAACGACGTCACCCGGCTGTATGACCCTGCCGGTGCCGACGACAGCGTGGCCGACGACAGCAACACCTACGAGGTCGATGTCACCGTCAGCGGCGGCGCCGAAGCGAGAGCGACGGGCGACTACTCAGTCCAGCCCGCATCGCTGACGTTGAAGCTCGACGAGAACGACGAGGTGCTGCCCGGCGACAGCTTCGAGGCCGACGTCGAAACCCCGGACGGGCTGGTGCACCACGTGCAGGTCGAAGACGGCGAGGAGACGCTCGAAAATCTCAACCCCGGCATCTACGACGTCAGCTTCCGGGACGTCGAAGACAACGGCGCGATCTACACGCCCACCGCCGACTCCGGCGGGCAACTGCCCCTCTCCAGCGGTGACGACCCCACCGAAACGGTCAGCTACGAAGTGGTTCAGGGAACCATCGAAGTCACCTCCACCGGCCTGGACGACCCGGACGACCTGGTGGCCACGGTCATCATCGACGGTGACGACAACTACGAGGTGCAAAACGACGGCGACACCGTCGATGTCGACCCCGGCGACTACACCGTCGAATACGGTCGGGTCACCGTCACCGACGGCGATGTGACCACGGAGTTCCAGCCCGTACCCAGCGAACGCGAGGTCACCGTCGAAAGTAACACGACCACCACCTCCAGCGTCGAGTACGTCGAGCAGAGCGCGGAGTTGACGGTTCTCGTGGACATCCCCGACGTCGGCGATGTCGCCATTGATGACCCCGACGACTACGAATTTGAGTTGTACGTCAACGGGCTGGGCGAAACGATCGTCGCCGACGGCCCAATGGCGAAGTCCTTCAGCGATGTCGACGCCGGCAGCTACGAAATCACCAAAACACAGGGCGCCTCCGACAAATGGGGCAACGACTTCCCCTTCGACGGGCTCGACGAGTCGTTCACCATCGACTCCAACGAAAGCGCCGAGCATACCGTCGCCGCCGTCAACCCAACGCAGGTGCAGACCGAAGACGACGTACATCCCGACGACTACGACGCGTCGGACCCGGACAGCAACGGCGACCGCTCGCTGCGGGTGGTGCTCGACGAGGTCGCCGCAGGAAGTGAAATTGACTTCGCCGACGGCGTCGAAGATATCGGGCTGACCGACGGAGAGCTGTCGATCGACGGGTCCATCAGCATCTTCGGTGAGAACGTGACCCTCGACGGCAGCGACAATGATGACCAACGGTTGATGGGCGTGGCCATCGACGGCGACGACGAGGTGCTCATCGATGGTCTGACCTTCGAAGATGCACAATCCCCGGACGATGGTGCAGCGCTGCTTCTGGACGGTGACGACGACGCCTTCGTCACTCTCTTCGACGTTCGGTTCTCGGGCAACGAGGCCGGTGGCACCGGAGCTGTCAACGTTGAAGACGGCACCGACGCAGTAATCCACGCCGCCGAGTTCACCGGCAACAAGGCCAGCGGCGACGCCGGCGCGATCTACGTCGAACAGGGCGCCGAGCTGTCCATCGACAAGTCGCTGTTCGTCGACAATGAAGCCTCCGATGGTGGTGCCGGTGGTGCCATCTACACCGATGGCCAGTTGCACGTCGAAAACAGCACCTTCTCGGCGAACGAAGCAGATGCCGGTGGTGCCATCTTCTTCGGCAGTGATGCCGAGGCCACTCTGTTGCACGTGACGATGGTCAAAAACGAAGCCGACGAGGGTGGCGCGTTGTTTGACGAGTCCAATGAGGTGAAACTGAAAAGCAGTTATCTGAATGAAAACACCGATGACGCCGACGGAGATATCGAAACCTCAGGTGCGGCCATCCAAGTCGAGTCAGCGGGCTATAACTTCGTGCATGATGTCGATGCCGACGGCACCGGAAGTGACTTCGACAGTGCATCCAGCGACATCACCAACGAGGAGTCGGATTACGCCGAAGATCTGACCGGCGACGGAGTCCATCCGCTGGACGCGGACGACAGCAATCCTGGATACCTGGATATCCCCGCCGATGAATGTCTCGATTTCGAAGGCGACTCGGTGCTGACCGACCAGATCGGTACAAATCGGCCTTATCAGGGAAGCTGTAGCCGCGGGGCCTGGGAAGAAGACGGAAGTTAACGCCGATCACTTTTCGTCGTCGTTGTCCTGAGCAGGCTCTTGCTGACGACCCTCGCGCAGCACCAGCAGCGGACAGTCGAGCTGCCGGGTCAGCTCATTGATGTCGTCTCCGCCGGGATAGTCCGCGTTGCCGGGGATGATCAGAAAGCTGGCGTGAACATGCCGGGTGACGTGCACGATCTCGGAGGTATCACAACAGGTGATGCGGCGGGCGTGCGGATGGACTCGGGCTCGTCGCTCGCGCAGCATTTCCGAGATCTCCTGCTGCATGTTCTGAGCCTGCTCGCCGCTGTCGGCCACCAGCAGAACCGTCAACATCGCCGGGGGGCGCGTGGTCAATTGCAGCGCCGTTTGCAGGCCTTTTTTCGCCAGTGGTGACCCGTCGTAGACGGTGGCCACCGAGCGAAGTTGCCGGGGGCGTTGTCCCACGAAGACCACCGGGGCAGCCATGTTGCATCCCATGGTGTGACTGCGAGACTTCACCCGAACTCGTCTCGTGAGCGCACGCCCGGAGCTGTTGACGACGAACACATCAGTGCTGCCGGCTTGCTGTTGGATCTGCTCGACCACATCACCCTGGATGGTCTCGAAGTGCGACTGGACCCGGTAGCGGCGCGACACCATCGCCAACTGGCGGCGCATCCGGTGGGCCATCGCCCGCCAGCTTCGGCGCATCGTCCCAAGCTCGATGGTCCGCCCCATCCCGGTGGGCAAATCGAGGGTGCGCACCAGGGGATGGTTCTCGAGCTGTTCGAGCTGGCCGTGCTCCACAAACAGCGCCACCAACTCGGCGTCGAATCCGGCCGCCAGCGAAGCGGCGGACTCCATCGCCGGGCTGTGATCACTGGTCACATCCAACACCACGAAGACGCGGCGAAAAGCACTTTCGTTCGCAGATGCCGACATCGCAGCGGCTCGCTTGTCAGGGGTGGACATGGTCAGCTCCTGAGGGTCGTGGGTATTGGCGCTGGGCGCCCAGTGCCCATGACGCCAAACGCCAGCTCAGCCCGTGATATTTCCACCGTTGGCGTCCCGGTGGATTTCAATGGTGCGGCGGGCCATATCACGCAGGCGCGACTGAACTTTTCCGTTGAGTGAATCGTCGGGAAATTCACCGTCGTCGTCGGCAACACCTGCTTCGACGCCGGTGAGAATCGCCGACGCCTCGTCGACGTGCTCCACCGCCCAGATGGAAAATTCGCCCTCCTCGACGGCGTCGACGACATCGTCGCGCAGCATCAGATGTTTGACGTTGGCTTCGGGGATGATCACCCCCTGCTCGCCGGTCAGCCCTCGGGTGTGGCAGACATCGAAGAATCCCTCGATCTTTTCGTTGACCCCGCCGATGGGCTGGACCATCCCGCGCTGGTTGACCGAACCGGTCACAGAGATGCTCTGGGCGATGGGCACCCCGGCGAGCGCCGATTTGAGCGCGCAGACCTCGGCGAGCGACGCGCTGTCGCCGTCGACACCACCGTAGGACTGCTCGAAGACCAACGACGCCGACAACGACAGCGGAAAATCGGTGGCAAACCGCGCGCCCAGATACCCGCTGATAATCAGCACTCCCTTCGAGTGGATGGGCCCGCCCAGTTCGACTTCCCTCTCGATATCAACAACTTCGCCTTTCCCAAGGCGCACCCGGGCGGTGATCCGGTTGGGCTTACCGAAGGTAAACTGTCCCATCTGCAACACCGCCAACCCGTTGATCTGGCCCGGCTGTTCACCGTCGGTGTCGATCAGGAGGGTGTCGCGCTCGATCTGTTCGATCAGCCGGTCGCGGATTCGGCTGTTTCGATGCACCTTCTTGTCCACCGCCTGTTTGACGTCTTCAGCAGCGACGACGTCGGCGTCGCGCTGGCGAGCCCAGTAATTGGACTCCCTCAACAGGTCGCGGATCGTTTCGGCGTGGGTCGAAAACTTCTCCTGGTCGCCGGCCTCGCGGCTGGAGCGGTCGCACACCCGGGCGATCGCCTCGCAGGAAAAGGGCATCATGTCGTCGTCCTCGATCAGCTTCGCCAGATACCGGGCGTAGCGGGAGGCACACTCGTCATTGCGATCCATGTCGTGTTCAAAGTCGGCGGCGACCTTGAACAACTCCAGAAACTCCGGGTCCAACTGCGACAACAGATAGTAGAGCCTGCGCCCGCCCAGAAGCACGACCTTCACGTCCAGCGGTGCCGGCTCCGGCTCCAACGACACCGTGTTGGCCAGGCCCATCATCTGGCGGCGCGACTCAATGGAAATCTCCCCGGAGGTCAGCACCCGTTTGAGCTGCTCCCAGGCGAAGGGCTGCATCAGTATTTTGCGGGCGTCCAGGATAAGATAGCCGCCGTTGGCGCGGTGCAGCGCCCCGGAACGGATCAGGTTGAAGTCCGTCAGAAGTGCGCCGAATTGGGCGATGTACTCGATGCGGCCGGTCAAATGATCCAGCGACGGCTGGTCTTCGTAGATCACGGGGGCACCGTCGACGTTGGAGTTGTCGACGATCACATTGACCTGATAGCGCCGAAACAGCCCCTGCAGCGCTTCGGAACGGTCGGTGTCCGGAGAGCCACCGGAAGCGGGACCGCCGGCGAGATTGCCGGCGGCAGCGTCATTCATCCCCGCCGCAGCCTGGGCATCGGGCCCGGGCTGGCCGCCGAACGGCGATCCGCCACCGGATTGTGACAGCGCCTGCAAAAACACCTGGGCGTTGTCGATGATATCCTCTTCGACGGCATCGAGATGCTGTAGAATAGCGTCGATGTCGTCGTACTTTTCGCGCAGCTCATTGAGCGGGCCCTTCACGGCATAGCCCATCACCTCCTCGTTGAGCTGGCGCACCCTGTCGCGGCGCCGGCGCTCCCACTGTGGGACCTGCTGGAGCGCCTCCTGCATCTTCTGCTGCAGTTGTTGGATGTCCTCCTCGATCTCGTCGCGCTTCTCCTCGGGCAGGGTGTCGAACTCCCCGGGTGGGATGACCTCGCCATCTCGCACCGGCGCCAGCGCAATGCCGGCGGGGGTGCGCAAAATGGTGATATCTCGCTCTTCGGCCTGGCGATGAATCTCTTCGAACGCCTCTTCCTGACGCTCCTTGAACTCCTCGTCGATCGCCTGTTTTCGCGTCTGGTAGTCCTCGCTTTCAAACGCCGCCGGAATCGCCGCCTTCAGCTCTTCGCCGAGCTGTTCCATATCTTCGGAGAAGGGATGAGCCTGTCCGCAGGGAAGCTGGAGAAGCCGAGGTTTGTTCGTCTCCTCGAAGTTGTGCACGTAGCACAGATCGGGGGGATCTGGTTCATCGGCGGCGTGCTGTTCGAGAAACTCCTCGACCAGATCGTGTTTGCCCACCCCCGTCGGCCCCAGGGCGTACAGGTTGTAGCCGTCCTGGCGGATGCCCACACCAAACCGGATCGCCTCCACGGCCCGCTGTTGACCGATGATCTGGAGAGGTTCTTCGATCTGGTCGGTGGTCTCGAAACCAAAGCCCCCGGGATCGATGCGGTGGCGCAACTGGCGGGGGGCGAGCGGAGAGATGTCTGGTTTGGTCATAGCAAATCATCCAGGTCAGCATTGATGTTCAGTCGGCGCTGTCACCACCGCGCCAGGTTGTTCAAAGCGTGTACTCGACGAAGGGGTGGTGTCGTCAACCGTCGACCGCTTCCGGAAGCTCCAGTGTCCAGTGTGCGCGACGGCTCCGCGGCGTCGGCAGTGCCACCAGGCAGTACAGCGAAAGTAGCCCGCCCACCGTCGCTGCCAACCCCAGCGCAATCTCCGAAAACTTCAGCGGCGACAACAACGGCACCACCAGTATCAATCCCATCGCCACGTTGGACAGGCCCAGAAACGCCACACTCTGCTCACCACTTCGCGCCGCGAGCACCAACTCCAGCGCCCCGGCGACCACGGCCTGAAACCCGAGAAACAGCACGATGGCCACGCCCAGCTCGAACAACCCCAACAGCGGTGCCTGGAGCACGAGAAGCGCCCCGGCAAACTGTAACACCGCCACCAGCCCCCGGCCTCCCCACTGGCGAGGGCGCACGAACATCGCGTGCATCACCGTCGCATAGCACCGAAACAACCAGTACAACCCCAGCCATCCCAGCGCCCCGGCGGCGGCCGTCTCAGGCATCGGCCCCCACAGCGCCGCTCCCAGCACCACACAACCCAGTGCCTGAACCAGAAGCGGAAGTCTCGAACCGGCGAGTTCTCCCCTGCGAAATGGACTGGCCATCGCCCCCCCTTGTACGTCTACGTCATGGACCTCTCAGCACTGTTGGCTTCTAAAGGTAAGCCGCAACGAGGCTTCGTCGACCGGTTGGTCATTCCGCGGAGGCGCTGAGGCACGGAGCGCGGGGGCGCTGAAGCACGGAGCGCGGGGGCGCTGAAGCACGGAGCGCGAATCGCGGGGGCGCGAAGCGCGGGGGCGCGGAACGCGGAGGACAAAACGCGGACCGCGAAAAATGAACGCTGGTCGCGGGAACTAAGCGCGAAACGCTGAAAAGCTCGCGAAGATGAAGCGAAACCGCGAAGTTGTGGTGGTCTGCGGTCTCAGGAGGGGTCATTCGCCGCGACAGGCGCCAGACGGGATGAACGACCACAGGCGGCAGACCGGATGGACCAGTCGCATGCTAGGTAACGCCGGAGATGAAATGGCTTCACACCAGATACCGGGCGACATCAAAGCCCACA
>SKMT01000454.1 GCA_007120915.1 Myxococcales bacterium
GCACGTACTCCCGGAGTCCTGCCCCGGCGCCCCGATCAGCCCTCAGCCTTGGCTGGGGGGACAGAGGTTCGGATAGCCAGACAGTTGTAGAGACGAACATGGTGGCGTAGTAACGTGGTGGCGTGTCGGCAATAACTCCAACGACGGAGGACCTGGAATGAGACGGATTATCCCACTGCTCGCCACCGCTTTGCTGATCTTCGCTGCCTGCGGGGAGCCGGAGGCCGACCGCATCGGGCTCGGCGCCGAATGTGGGTCCGACGACGACTGCCATGAGGATCTCGACTGTCTGCAGGACTTTGGCGGTGGCTACTGCGGGCTGTCGGGTTGCGAAGCTCATGCGGACTGCCCGGACTACTCGTCGTGTGTCGAATACGATGACGACAGCACCTACTGCTTCCGGGACTGCGAAAACAAAGCGGAGTGCAATGCCAACCGCAGCCGGGACCGGGAGGCGAACTGTTCGTCGAACATCGACTTTGTCGAGCCCACGGACCTGCGCGCCTGCGTACCGCCGTCGAGTTAGTTCCCATCCGGAAACCCCGGAATTTCGCAGATACCGGCTGAGATTCCGATCTCGCCATTCGTTCAACACTTGAAGTAACCTCCGGATACTACTGCGGTTTCACGAAGTGACGAGCTCGACAATTTCATCTCGGCCCTGCTCAGATTCGGGGTCTCCAGATGGGAACGAGTTGTATTATGCGCCTCTTCGACGGCCACAACGATACATTGCTCAAAATTGCGATGTGCGACCCCGACGACGGCTGGTCGTTCGGGCGGCGCAACGACGACGGGGCGCTCGACCTGGTGCGCGCCGCGGAGGGCGGGCTGAACGGCGGGTTCTTCGCGATCATGGCGCCCCCGGAGACCGGCGACGATATGTTCGGGCGAAGCAAGATGGTGCGCACCGAGGCGGGGTACAAAAAGCCGATGGCGCCCGAGATACCTCACCGGGTGGCCCGGGACTTCGCCGACGAGGTGTTTTCGCTCGCCAACGCGCTCGAAGAGGCGCATGAAGACCGGTTTTTCATCGCCACGGACTACCGGCAGCTTGTGGACGGGATGAACGCCGGGAAACTGGCGGCGGTGCTTCATTTCGAAGGCGCCGAGCCGATCGACGAGAAACTCGAAAACCTGGAGGGTTGGTACCAGCGAGGATTGCGCTCGGTGGGGCTGGTCTGGAGCCGGCCCAACCGGTTCGGGCACGGGGTGCCCTTTCGGTATCCCTCCTCACCGGACACCGGCGAGGGGCTGACGGATGCGGGCGAGCAGCTCGTCGACGCCTGCAACGAACTGGGCATCATCATCGACTGTGCCCACCTGAACGAAAAGGGTTTCTGGGACGTCGCCGATCGCAGCGATGATCCCCTGGTGGTCACCCACGCCTGCTGCCACGCCATCGCCCCTTCGGCGCGGAATCTGACGGATGCTCAGATCGACGCCGTCGGTGAAACCGGCGGGGTGGTTGGCATCAACTTCTTCGTCGGTGACCTGCGAGATGACGCAACGTTCGACCGCGACACGCCGCTGTCGCAGATTGTGCGCCACATCGACTATGTGGTCGACCGGGTGGGTGTGGATCACGTCGCGTTCGGCTCGGACTTCGACGGGGCGCGGATGCCCCGGGAGCTCGACGATGCGTCGAAGCTGCCGCGGTTGATTGAGGCGTTACAGCAGGCGGGATATGGGAGTGAGGAGGTGGGGAAGATTGCCGGAGGCAATTGGTTGCGGGTGGTTCGGGAGGTTTGGGGGTGAGAGGTTTGCGGGGTGCCCCTCCGCCGCTTCGCGGCACCTCCCCACTCGTGGCCTCGTGGGGAGGGAAGCCGTGCAGCTATGTGCCGTGGGCCGTGTTCGCTGGAAGTTGCTTGTACCTTTGGCCGGGTTTGTCGTGCGCAATGTGTTGACCATTTTTGTCGCTGTTGTTTTCGCCGCAGGCGCCGTCGGTTGTGGCGAGCCGATCGACGGCAACGACGGGGAGCGCGCAGGGTGGGAAGCCGAGTTGTACTCGCCGACGCAGCTCACCCGGCTTGGCGACCGGTATTTTCTCGTCGACTGTTGGCACAACCGCATCCTCTACAACGATGAGCTGGGCGACGATCTGTTGGACTGGGAGGTGCTCGACGGTGAGTTGGCAGGGCCACACTCCATCGCCACGGACGGAGAGTTTTACGTCGTCGACGACACGGGCCTGCACACGGTGAATGTCTACGTCGACACCGAAGATGGCTTCCTGTTGCACCAGACATTGGGCGGGGAGGAGCTGTGGAATCGACCCCACCGGGTGCAGTACGACGACGAACTGGACGCTTTCTTCGTCATCGGCTCTCACACCCACAATGTGACCAAGCTGGTCGCCGACGGCGACGAACTGGTCATCGAACGGGATGTACATCTGGAGTTTCTCGACGGTGATTACACCCGGTCGATGTCGATCATCGACGGGAAGATGTACTTCGTGTCCGGCCCCGACAGAATTCACAAAACCCGCCATCGCGACGGTTCCTTCGATGTCATCGACTCCTGGGATGTACCCCCGGAATTCTCGTCGATGATCGACATCTACCACATCGACGATCACTACTTTCTGACGGCCACCGTCAACTGGTGGGACCAGGAGTTCTTCGAGGACAACACGATAGTGCGCTGCGCCGATCTCGACGACTTCGTCAACGGCGGTTGCGAAGACCTACGCGACGAGTTGGGCATCAAAGGTGCGCCCTACTACCTGAGCGAGATCGACGACCGGGTGTATGTACCGCAGGTCTATCAGTACTCGGGGGTGGTCAGCTTCGTCGCCGGTGACGGCGGTGAGGTTACGGAGGTGGAGACGGTGTTCGACTCCGGGCCGCCGGGTGAGGAGAACAAGGAGGAGCGGTTTCGGCTGCCGAAGTAAGCTTCTGGTGTGCGAGGTACCGCTGTGCCGCTTCGCGGCACCTCCCCACTCGTGGCCTCGTGGGGAGGGAATCCGTGCTGTCGTTCACCCCTGCGGTCGTGCCCGACCGTTCTCCGCGCCCGGCTCCGGCCAGATCCGTCGGACCGCCCCGGGCAGCTCCGAGCGTATGTCGGCGATTTCACCGGCGGAGACGTGATTGTTCAGCAACTCGAACACCGTGCGGCAGATCCACTCCGGGTCGATGTTGTCGCCGCCTGGGCCCTGGTCGAAGTTTTCGCGGATATGGTCATAAAACTGTTCGAGCCGACGCTCTTTCAGTGGCACTCGGCTCGGCACCCATCCGTCGTAGTACAACCCCCGGGCGATCATCGGCAGTTGCGCCGAAAAGTGCGCCGACTGGTTGATCGTCAGATGGTCCCGCACTGCGTGCAGCACCACCTGCAGGGCTTTGTAGCTTTTGTGGCGGTTGTCCCAACTGAAGTTGTTGTCCAGCTCTTTGAGCCAGAGGTTGAACTTCTGGACGGCCGAATCGAGGTTTCTCATACCTGTAGCGCTCATCTCGCCTCCTGGCGTTGGTGGTTCTCACGGATACGAGCTAAACCTAAAACCGCGGAGACGACCACAAAATCGGAACCGCCAAGGACGCCAAGGAAAACCGGGGAGGGAACCGCCAAGGACGCCAAGGACGCCAAGGAAAAACATTAGAATGATTGGGCTGTGCTGGCTTGTGCGGTGGCAATATTCCGACCGGTCGGGCGAGCCCGGGCCTTGGCCCGAAATGGCGAGCCAGCGCCCCGCCCAGCCCTCAGGCTTGCCTGGGGGGATTCAGCGTTGCCAACCCAATCAGATTCGCCGAAGACGCCCAGCCCTCAGGCTTGCCTGGGGGATCCAGCGTTGCCAACCCCAGGAGATCCAACGAAAACTCGTCGGTCGCGAGCCTCTCTGAACTCCGTGCCTACCCCACCGCCATCTATTGATGACGCCTTCGGCTGAACTACGCCTTCGGCTATCTAAGGTTTGTGGGGAGCTTCGTTCGACCCGATATGGCGCTTGAAACGCACGACCCAACGCCACTACGTCACTACGCTCCTACGCTTTTACGACCCGCAGTACCCCGGAGGAGATGATGGCCACAGCCGCCGACTTCAAGAGCAACCCCGACACAGACTTCGCCCCCGTCGACAAACTGGATGATGCGAAGGCCGAACAACAGATCGAGGCTCTTCGCGACGCCATCGACTATCACGATCACCGCTACTATGTGGAAAACGATCCGGTGATCTCTGATGGGGCCTACGACCAGCTTCTGTGGCGGCTCGAGGAGCTGGAAGAGGCGTTTCCCCAGTTTGACGATCCGGCGTCACCGACGAAGCGCGTCGGTGCCGCACCGGCCAGTGAGCTGCCGCGTGTCGATCATCTCGCGCCGATGTTGAGCCTGAAGGCCGTCGAAGATGCCGAGGGGTTTGAGGACTTCGACGATTTCGTGCGGCGAAACCTCGACGGCGACGAGCCGGTGTACGTGGTGGAGCCGAAATTCGACGGATTTTCGGTGGAAGTGGTCTACCGCAACGGCGTGTACGAACGGGCGGCCACCAGGGGCGACGGGTATGTAGGCGAGGATATCACGCGCAATCTGCGCACCATCCGCTCCGTGCCGATGCGGCTTCAGAATCGAAGCAATGCCCCGGAGTTGATGGCGGTTCGCGGCGAGGTATTCATGCCACGCGACGCCTTCCGACAGATGAACAAGCGGCGCACCGAACGCGGCGAGGACACCTTCGCAAACCCGCGCAACGCCGCCGCCGGCACGATGCGCCAGCTCGACCCGACGGTCGTCGAAAAGCGCCCGCTCGACATCTTCTTCTTCGAGCTGATGTACATCAACGGCGGCCCCGAATTCGGAGGGCACATCGAGGTGATGGAAGCCTTCGACCACTGGGGGCTGAAGACCAACTTCTTCGAGAAGACCTGCACCGACGTCGACGCCATCGAAGAGCTGTACGACGGGCTGATCGCCGATCGCGAACAGCTCAACTACGAGATCGACGGCATGGTGGTGAAGCTGGAGAGCTTCGAGCAGCGCCAGCGGCTCGGCAAGCGGCAGCGAAGCCCCCGGTGGGCCGTCGCCTGGAAGTTTCCGCCCCGAAAGGAGGTCACCCGCCTCCAGGAGATCGCCGTGCAGGTCGGGCGCACCGGCAAGCTGACCCCGGTGGCGCTCTTGGAGCCCGTGGAGGTGGGCGGGGTTACCGTCAGCCGCGCGAGCCTGCACAACGAGGGCGACGTGCGACAGAAGGGGCTTCGCCCCGGCGACATGGTGCGCGTTGCCCGCGCCGGCGACGTCATCCCTCACGTCGTCGAGCGCGTTGAGCGGCCCGACGACTCGACGGCCGAAGAGTTCTCGATGCCCGAACATTGCCCCGTCTGCGGCACCGAGATCGTCACCGTCGGCGCCTACCACCTCTGCCCCGCCGGCCCCTCCTGCCCGGCACAACTAAAGGGCAAGATCTACCACTACGGCTCCCGCGCCGCTCTCGACATCGAGGGGCTGGGCGAAAAGACCGTCGAAACTCTGGTGGAGCGCCAGTTGGTCAAGGACATCGCCGATCTGTACCACCTCACGATCTTGCATCTGATGCCGCTGGAGCGGTTCGCCGAAAAGTCAGCACAGAACCTCATCGACGAGATCCAGGACACCTGCGAGCCACGGCTCGACAAGTTCATCTACGCGCTGGGCATCCACCACGTCGGCGAGCGAGTGGCCATGATCATCGCCCGCGAACTCGGCGGGCTGGAAGCGGTGATGGACGCCGACGCCGAACAGCTCCAACAGATCGACGAAATCGGGCCCGAAATCGCCGAAAGCGTCGCCAGTTTCTTCGCCGACGACAAAAACCGGCGCACCATCGAAGGGCTCAAAAAAGCGGGGGTCGAAGTCCAGCCGATGGAAACCGAAGACACCGGCGGTGAACTGGAGGACAAGACCTTCGTGTTCACCGGCGCTCTCGAAAACTACACCCGCAAAGAAGCGGGCGAGCAGGTCCAGCTTCGCGGCGGACGGGTCACTTCTTCCGTCAGCGGCAACACGGACTATCTTGTCGCCGGAAACAACGCCGGCAGCAAGCTGGATCAGGCCCGCGACCGCGGCGTCGAAATCCTCGACGAGCACGCCTTCGAGGCGTTGCTCAAGGCTGAGGGCTAGGGGCTGGGCGCTTGGCGCTTGGCGCTGGGCGCTTGGCGCTTGGCTCTTGGCGCTTGGCGCTTGGCGCTTGGCGCTTGGCTCTTGGCGCTTGGCTCTTGGCGCTTGGCTCTTGGCTCTTGGCGCTTGGCTCTTGTGGCGCTTGGCGCTGGTTCTGGAATCTAGAAACGAGCGTCCAGCACCCAGAACCCGGCACCTAGAACCCAGCGCCCAGTACCCA
>SKMT01000672.1 GCA_007120915.1 Myxococcales bacterium
AACCGCCGTGGGTCATCCCGCCGCCGTACGATGGGCCGAAGGCGCCATCGCTATTCGTGTCGGGCGCTGAACAGCGCGCCCGAGGATGCTCAGGAGCCACGGTCGCGTTGCATACCGGTATCCGATCGACGGCGTTGATATCGACGTCACAGCCGATTGTGCCCGGTAAAGGCACCCTGCGCGGAGGTGATCTGACCTCCTCGGTGCGACGACCTCACGACCCAAGACGCGACACCCACGACCTCACATCCCGCGCCGAACCATCGCTGCCGCCGTCTGTAGTGCATAGCGCATCGAACCGGCGTCGGCGACTCCGTCGCCGGCGATGTCGTAAGCGGTGCCGTGGTCCACGGAGGTTCGCACCACCGGCAGCCCCAGGGTGATGTTCGCCGACGCTCCGAAATGAAGCAGCTTCAGCGGGATCAGCCCCTGGTCGTGGTACATGCACACCACCGCGTCGTACGGCGCAGCATCGCGAAACTTCGCGAACAGCGTGTCCGACGGGAACGGCCCCTCCACCGTTGCATCCCCCTGCCAGTGGCTCGCCAGCCTGTCGACGGCCGGCTCGACCACCTCGATCTCCTCGCGGCCCATATGCCCCTGTTCGCCGGCGTGCGGGTTCAGCCCACAGACAGCCACCCGCGGCTCTTCGATGCCGAACCATCGTCGAAGCTCGCCGATGACCACCTTTACCGTCGTGGTGATCGCTGTTTCATCGATGGCCGGCGCAACGTCGGCGAGCGGGATATGTGTCGTCACCAACGCCACGCGAAGCCGATCGCCGCCGAGCATCATCACCACGTCATCGACACCGAAAAAACGCGCCAGCCGCTCGGTGTGCCCCTCGGCAGGCTCGTCGTTGGCAGCAAACAGCGCCTTGTTCCACGGCGCCGTCACAATCGCGTCGATCCGCCCCTGCTGCGCATCCTCCATCGCCCGATCCAACGCCCGGCCCTGCACCACCGCACCGTCGGCCCCTGTCGGGCCCACCGGGCGCTTATCCCACTGAATCTTCGGGGCCACACCCACCAGCGTCGCATCGTCGAGCGCCTCGTCGACCCGGGCGGCATCCACCACCCCGGCGCCGACCAGCGCATCGCGCTCCATGCGAAGCACCTGCTCACTGCCGTAGATCACCACCTGCTGGTCCACACCCGCCGCCAGCGCCTTCAGCACCACCTCCGCGCCGATCCCACCGGGATCCCCCATCGTAATCCCCAACCGGGGATCCCCGTCCGACTTCCGATTTCCGATTCCCGGTTTCCGATGCATTTTTATTTTACCGACCACGGACCACCCAACACCCAGCGCCCAGCGCCAAGAGCCCAGCGCCAAGAGCCCATCAATACCGCACATCCACAAACGCCCGCGTTCGAAGCGTCTCGATATACGACTCCATCTGCTGCTGCATCTGTTCTTCCTGAAGCTGAGCGCGCACCTGCTCCTTTCGCTGCTCGACCTCCGGGTCTTCGATGCGCTGACGGTCCAGCACCTCGATCAGGTGCACCCCGAACTCCGTGACGATCGGTTCTGATACTTCGCCGACGGTCTGGTCGAACGCCGCGTTCTCGAAGCTCTCAGCGAGCGTGCCGCGGGTCACCGTGCCGATATGCCCGCCGTCGCCGGCTCCCGGGCCCTGGCTGTATTCATCGGCCAGCGCCGCGAAGTCCTCTCCGTCGGAGACGATGCGCTCGCGCAGTTGCTCGATCTGCTGAACCGCCGCCTCTTCGCCCCCTTCGGTCTGCTCGGGGATCACCAGGATGTGACGCACCTCAATTTCGTCCTGCATCCCGTCGGGCTCGCCGAACTGCTCGCGGTACGCCTCCTCGACGGCCGACTCCGAGACCGCCCCGCCGCGCGCCTGCTGCTGCATCAGTTGCATCCGCAGCAGTTGGTTGCGGATGATCTCGCGATACTCGCCCTCGTAATCGATGCCGTGCTGGGCGATGAGCTGCTGGAACTGCTCTTTGGTCATCCCCTGCTGCTGGGCGGTCATCGAGACCCATTCGTCGATCTGGCTTTCGGCCACCTCCACCCCCTGCTCGTCGGCCTCCTGCCGGATGAGCATGGTGTCGATCTCCTCGTCGAGCACCTCGCGCAGCACCTCATCGCGCTGGGCCGGATCTTCGAGCACCTCCGGGGTCTGACCGAGCTGGGCGAGATAGGGGATGGCCGCCTGTTCGAGCTCGTACTCCGTGATGATCTCATCGCCGACCTGGGCGACGATGCGATCCACCACTTCCGCCGCCGGTGCCACCGATGCCATCAACACCACCGCCAGCGCCACCACCACCGCCGAAACGATATGGCTGAATCGCCGAGCTACTCTTTGTCGTTGACTTGTCATGTTCCGATTCCTTCGGGGTTTAATCGCTGCCGCGAGGCAGTTCATCCAGCCTCGGCGGCGCCTCTTTTGGTGGCGGCTCGATGTCGCCGAGCCGTTCTTCGTAGATTTCGACTTCTGCGTCGCTCGTAAATGTATCGACGAACGCCTCGCGGGCTTGTCTGCGTCGTTTTTCGTAGACCCGCTCCGTGAGTTGCTGCTGAAGTTCGTCGACCGTCGGCTCATCAGCCTCTTCGATCTCGATGACCATCTTCAACACAAACTGGCCATTGTCTTCAAACGGCCCATACACCCGGGCGAACTCCCAGTCGAAGACATCCTCGCCGTACACCTCGGATTCCGACGGATCTGTCCACCCGGCGTCTCCGCCCTCATCGCCGGTGTCGCGCTCTTCGGAGTGCAAAAAGGCGAAGCGGCGAAATTCGATCTCCGGCTCGTCGTCCTCACCGATCTCTTTGTCTTCCCAGCGCTGAAGAAGCTCTTCGGCGCGCTCTTCGTCGTCGACGACCAGTCTGGCCAGGCGGCGGCGCTCAGGGCTGTGAAACTCGTCGATATGCTCTTCGAAGTACGCCTGGCGCGCCGCATCATCGACGTCGGCCATCGCCACTTCACCGCGAAGGTGGTCCTCAATCATCAGCTCCACCGCCGCTGTCTGCACGGCCTGACGCACCCGGGGATGGTCCCCGAAGCCCATCTGTTGGGCCTGACCGGCCATCACCTCGAACTCGACGATGCGCTCCAGAAACTGCTCGCGCCGCTCTTCGGACTGCAGCCGGGCCCGCGCAAAATCGACGAGCCCCTCGATGCGCCGGTCGAACTGCTGGCGGGTAATCTCCTCACCGCCGATGCGGGCGACCACCGCCTCCGGGTCGTCGAGCTGCTCCATCTGTTCGGCGTCGACCTCCAGATCCCGGGCATCTGCATCGGAGGGTTTCTCCGGAGCACAGCCCAGCATCACACCCACCGCCACACACAGCCCCATCCACCGGCCAATCCCCCGCAGCTTTGTGGGTGCGTTCATCGAAACACCTGCGTTACAGCGACAACAACCGGTCCAACACCTGGCGCGACGTTTTCAGCGGACGCGACGACTCATCGACCTTCAACCGATAGATCAATTTCATCTCCGATGTAAGGCGCCATTTCCCACCGCTGGCGTTGACCATCTCCACCACCTCGCCCGGATCCAGCGGGGTGGTTCGATCCAGCTCGATGCTGATCGCCGACATCCCGGCGTCCAGCCGCGGCGCTCTCAACCGCCTCAGGTCCACTTTAATGCCGATGAGCCGCTGCAGATTCCGAACCACCTTCGGCGGCTCCCCGAATCGATCCACCATCTCGGCGAACACCCGGTCCAACTGCTGCTGGCTTCTGGCCAGCGAAAACCGCTTGTAGAACGTCAACCGCAGACTGGTCGCCGGGATGTAGGTCTCCGGGATGTGCGCTTCGACGGGGATGTTGACCTCCGGCTCGATCTCTTCTTCGATCTCTTCGTCGCGAAGGTCGTTGATCGCCTCTTCCAACAGCTCGGTGTACATATCGAGGCCCACATCCTCGACGTGGCCGGACTGGTCTTCGCTCAGCAGGTTTCCAGCCCCCCGGATCTCCAGGTCGTAGCTGGCGACGTGAAACCCGCTTCCCAGGTCGGTGTAGGTCTGCATCACCTCCAGGCGCTTCTGGGCGTCTGCCGGCAGCTTTCGGCGCCGCGGCACCAGTAGATAGGCATACGCCCGGGTGTCGCCCCGGCCCACGCGCCCGCGAAGCTGGTACAACTGCGACAGCCCGAACATGTCGGCGCGGTTGACGATGATCGTGTTGGCGTTCGGGATATCGAGCCCGCTTTCGACGATGCTGGTCGACAGCAACACGTTGATGTCGCCCTGGATGTAGTCGTACATCACCTCTTCGAGCTCGTTTTCCTTCATCTGCCCGTGGCCCACCCCGATTCGAGCCTCCGGGACCACGTCTTTGAGATGCTGGGCGATCTCCTGGATTGTGGACACCCGATTGTGCACGAAGAACACCTGCCCGCCCCGCGACAGCTCCCGCATCACCGCCTCTCGGATGATGCCGTCGCTGAACTTGGCGACATGGGTTCTGACAGCGAGCCGGTTGTGCGGCGGGGTGGCGATGATCGACAGGTCCCGGATGCCCAGCAGGCTCATCTGCAGGGTGCGCGGGATCGGGGTCGCCGTCAGGGTGAGCACATCGATCTCGGAGCGCATCCGCTTGATACGCTCTTTGTGCTTCACCCCGAAACGCTGCTCCTCGTCGACGACCAACAGCCCCAGCTCTTCGAAGTCCACATCGCCGGACAACAACCGATGGGTGCCGATGAGCACGTCGACCTTCCCGTCGGCGGCGTCCTCCAGAATATCCCGGATCTGAGCCCGGGTGCGAAACCGGCTTAACGCCTCGACGCGAACCCCGAACTCTTCCATGCGGTCGCGAAACGAGATCAGGTGCTGCTCACACAACAGCGTGGTGGGCACCAGCACGGCGACCTGCTTGCCGTCGATGATCGCCTTCATCGCCGCCCGCATCGCCACTTCCGTCTTCCCGAAGCCCACGTCCCCGCAGATCAACCGGTCCATGGGCCGGCTCTTCGTCATGTCGTCGAGCACATCCTCGATCGCCTGGGCCTGGTCGGGGGTCTCCTCGTAGGGAAAGGCCTCCTCGAACTGGTGGAACATCTCCTCCGGGGGGGAGTAGGCAATCCCGTTGGCCATCTCACGCTTGGCGTACAGCGCCAGCAGATCGCCGGCGATCTTACGGATGTTCTCCTTGACCCGCTCCTTGGTACGAGCCCAGCGGGTGCCGCCCATCTTGTCCAGCGCCACCCGCTCGCTGTCACCGATGTACTTCTGGACTCTGCCCAGCCGGTGCACCGGCAGATACAGCCGGTCATCGCCGGCGTATTCGAGGCGAAGAAAGTCGTTGGACACCCCTTCTACTTCCAGATGCTCGATGCCCTGGTAGCGCGCCACCCCGAAGTCCACATGCACCACCAGATCACCGACGGAGAGATCTTTGAAGTGGGTCACCTCCGCGTGTTCGGTCAGCGATTTCTCGCTTCGGGTGCGCACCTGCTTGCCGAACAGCTCCACCCCCGACACCAGGGCGATCCCGGTCAACTCGCTTCGAAAACCGGTGGACAACGCCCCGCGATACACCTCCACGTGCTTCGCCGGCGGTTCGGCCTTTTGCGTCGAAAACGGCCCCTCCACCAGCTCAGCGGGCTGGTCGAACCCCTCTAACAGCTCCACCAGCCGACTGGCCTGAGCGTCGGTGCGGCAGACCACGCCGATGCGCCCGTAGCGCTCTTTCCAGTCGTCGATACGCCCGGCGAATGCCTTCACCGTGTGCTCGACCCCGTGGTAGTGGCGCCGAATCTGAACGACATCGGTGTTCTCCCGCACCCGAAACTCCACCGGATCCGGGGCGTGCTCCCACCGGTCGGGCTGATCGTCGTCATCGAGCATCTGGATGCGCCGCCACTCCAGATCGCGGCAATTTATCAGCTCGGATTTTGCGTCGTCGGGCCCCCGGTAGTACTGCTCGATATCGAAGACGTACTCCCCCTCCCGGCGCGCCGACTCCCACTCGCCTCGACGCTTCTCGAACAACTGCCGGGCCCGCTGCACCACCGCCTCCGGCTGGGAGAGCACCACCAGCGCATCGTCGGGCAGATAGTCGAAAAAGTCGGCCATCCGCTCGTGAAGCGCCGGAAGCAGCGACTCGATGCCGACGATGTGAAGCCCCGCCTTCAGATCCTGGATCGTCTCCCGAAGCGCCCCGAAGGGCCGCTGCATCTCGGAGTTCAACTCCCTGAGCCGCCCGATGGCCCGGCGCACCGAGTCATCATCCAGAAGCGCTTCGCGCACCGGATAGATCACGCATCGATCCACCTCGTCGAGGCTTCGCTGGGTCTCAGGGCGAAATCGGCGAAGCTCTGCG